>JAICJK010000133.1 GCA_025928415.1 Solirubrobacteraceae bacterium
GCAGTCGATGCCCACCGTCTCCAGGCGGTCGGCCTGCTCGGCGAGCACGAGCTTGGACCCGACGCCGTCGGTGGACAGCGCCACGCCCAGGTTCGGCGCGACGCGCAGCACGCTGGCGTAGTGCCCGGAGGGCAGGACGGAAGCGCTCGGCCGGTCGAGCTCGATTGCCGACAGCACCCGCACCAGCGCGCCGACGCCCGCGTCGGCCTGGGTGGTGTCGACGCCGGAGGCGGCGTAGGCGTCGCTCATCGCCGGCGATCGTGCCAGACCCGGCGGATCACCAGCGCCGCGAGCGCCGTGCGGTAGGCGGCGTAGGGCGCCAGCGAGCGATCGCGCTCCACCTGGCGGATCAGCCACGTCGAGCCGAGGGTGGAGGCGAACGAGGCCAGGATGCCCGCGGCGAAGCGGGCGGCCATCCCGGCCGGCAGCCCGCGGCGGGCCAGGCGCGTGCCCTTCAGCGCCGTGGCGCCGACGATCACCGGCAGCGCCACGTGGCGCGAGAGCGCGTTGGCGTCCTCGCGGTCGAAGCCGCGCGCGCGGGCGGCAGCGAGCGTCATCCCGTTGCGCGAGGCGCCGGGGATCAGCGCGCAGGCCTGCGCGAGCCCGAGGCCGAGGGCGTCCAGCGCGCCGGCGTCCGCGCGCCGGCGGCCGGTGGGCCCGACCCGGTCGGCGACCGCCATCGCCGCGCTGCCCGCCAGCAGGCCGCCGGCGATCGACCCGGGCGTCCCCAGGCGCCGCTCGATCGGCCGCTCGAGCAGCAGCCCGGCCATCGCCGGCGGCGCGAAGCTCAGCGCGACGAGCGTGACGCGGCGGCGGTCCAGCCCCTGCGCGGCCTCGGCGACCTCGCTGCGCAGGGCGAGCAGCAGGGCGGCCGCCGTCCCGGCGTGCAGCGCGACCTCGAAGGCCTTGCGCAACTCGGGATCGAGGTCCGCGTAGCGCCAGCCCGCCATCCAGGGCACGAGCGTCAGATGGCCCGAGGAGGAGATCGGCAGCAGCTCGGCGGGCCCGTGCAGGAGCCCCAGCGCGACGGCGTGGCGCAGGGGCAGCGGGTCGTCAGACCGCGGCATCGGCCGCCGGCCTGCGGCGGTTGCGGTACCACCGGCCGGCCAGGTACGCGAGGCCCACCACGATGAGCACCGCGACGGCGTAGTCCACGTAGTGCAGCTTGTCCTGGATGTCGGTCCAGTTGTCCCGCGCGCTCTTGCCGGCCAGGACCAGCCCGAGGTTCCAGGGCAGCGCGCCGAGGAAGGTCAGCACGGCGAAGCGCCAGACCGGCATCCGCGCGACGCCGGCCGGGAGCGAGATGAACGTGCGGACGACCGGCAGCATCCGCGAGAAGAACACCGCCGGGGCGCCGTAGCGCTCGAACCAGCGGTCGGCCCAGGCCAGGTGCGACGGCTTGATGTGGAGCCAGCGGCCATGGCGCTCGACGAGCTCCAGGCGGCCGTAGTAGCCCACGGCGTAGGCGATCAGCGACCCGACGAGGTTGCCCACGGTGCCCACCAGGACCGCGGCGACGAGCGAGTACTTGCCCTCCGAGACGTTGAACCCGGCGAACAGCATCGTCGCCTCGGAGGGGATCGGGATGCACGCCGACTCCGGCGTCATCAGCAGGAAGATGCCGGGCAGGCCGAGGTCGCCGACGACGTTGGTCGCGAAGTCGGCGAGCTTGTCCGTGACGGCGGCGAGGACGAGCAGGGCGGGCGTGAGCGCGAGCACGAGCGGGGAAGGGTACCGG
The DNA here is from genome assembly GCA_025928415.1 of Solirubrobacteraceae bacterium. Classification (GTDB taxonomy): domain Bacteria; phylum Actinomycetota; class Thermoleophilia; order Solirubrobacterales; family Solirubrobacteraceae; genus Paraconexibacter. Next base: position 1,739 of record JAICJK010000133.1, read on the forward strand.
CGGGGCGGCGGCTAGGGTCAGCGGATGGCCGTCCCGCTGTTCGACGCCTCGACGCCGCTCGCGCCGCTGCGCGGCGAGCTGCGCGCCGCGATCGACCGCGTCGTGGACTCCGGGCGGTTCATCCTCGGCCCCGAGGTCGCCGCGTTCGAGGAGGAGCTGGCCGCGTGGTGCGGCGCGGGGCACGCCGTCGGCGTCGCCAACGGCACCGAGGCGCTGACGATCGCCCTGCGCGCGCTGGGCGCGGGCCCGGGCGACGAGGTCGTCGTCCCGTCGTTCTCGTTCTACGCGAGCGCCGAGGCCGTCCCGCCGACCGGCGCGCGCCCCGTGTTCTGCGACGTCGACCCGGAGACCTTCGTGGTCACGCCCGAGACCGTCCGCGCCGCCGTCACGCCGCGGACGAAGGCCATCGTCGCCGTGCACCTGTTCGGCAACGTCGCGCCGGTGCGGGCGATCGAGGCCGCGACCGGGCTGCCGGTCGTGGAGGACGCCGCGCAGGCGGCGGGCTCGACGGGGCCGGACGGTCGTCCCGGGGGGCTGGGCGCGCTGGGGACGTTCTCGTTCTACCCGTCCAAGAACCTCGGCGCGTTCGGGGACGGCGGCGCGATCACGACCTCCGACGCCGCGCTGGCCGAGCGGGTGCGCACGCTGCGCTTCCACGGCTCGCGCGACAAGGTCAGCTACCAGGAGGTGGGCTACAACTCGCGCCTGGACGAGCTGCAGGCCGCGATCCTGCGCGTCCAGCTCCCGCACCTCGAGGCCTGGGCCGGCGCCCGCCGCGCGGCCGCCGCGGCCTACGACGCCCTGCTGCCCGAGTGGGCGGGCCGCCCGGTCCCCACCGCGGGCGCGTCGCCGGCGTGGCACCTCTACGTCATCCGGGTGCGCGCGCCCGACGCGCTGGGGGCGGCGCTGGCCGGGCGGGGGATCGAGGCCCGCGGCTACTACCGCGCGCCGATCCACGCCCAGCCCGCGATGGCCGCCTGGGCGCCCGCGGACGGGCTGCCGGGCACCGCGCGGGCCGCGGCCGAGCACCTGGCCATCCCGATCTCCGCGGCGATCACCCGCGAGCAGGTCGCCGAGGTCGCCGGGGCGATCGCCGATGCGCGTCTGGGTTGACCTGACGAACTCCCCGCACGTGCTCGTCCTGCGCCCGGTCATCGCGGCGCTCCGGGCGCGCGGCGCGGAGGTCGAGGTCACCGCGCGCGACTTCGCGCAGACGGTGGGGCTGTGCGAGCGCCTGGGGCTCGAGCACACGGTCATCGGCCGCCATCGCGGCGGGCGCGTGGCCGCCAAGGCGCTGGGCCTGGCCGACCGCTCGGCCGCCCTGGTCCGCTGGGCGCGGCGCCGCCCGCCCTTCGACCTCGCGCTGGGCCATGGGTCCAACGACGTGACCGTCGCCGCCGCGCTGCTGCGGATCCCGCGCGCGACGATGTTCGACTACGAGTGGGCGACCGTGCAGCACACGGTCAACTGCCGCCTGAGCCAGGCGGTCGTCGTGCCCGAGGCGATCCCGCCCGCGCGCCTGGACCGCTACGGGGCGCGCGGCAAGCTGCAGCGCTACCCCGGGCTGAAGGAGGAGTACTACCTGGCGGACTTCGAGCCCGATCGCGCGGTCCTCGACGAGCTCGCCCTGGACCCCGCGCAGCCGATCGCCGTGGTGCGCACGCCGCCGGCCGTCTCGCTCTACCACCGCTTCGAGAACCCCCTGTTCGCCCAGGTGCTCGACCGGCTGCGCGGCACGCAGACCGTGGTGCTGCCGCGGATCGACGCCCAGCGCGCCGAGCTCGGCGGGTTCGTCGTGCCACAGCGCGCGATCGACGCCCAGTCGCTGATCGCCTTCGCCGACCTGGTGGTCAGCGCGGGCGGCACGATGAACCGCGAGGCGGTCGCGCTCGGCACGCCGGTGTGGACCACGTTCGAGGGCCGCCTCGGCGCCGTGGACGCGCAGCTCATCGCCGAGGGCCGCCTGCGGCGCCTCGAGCGCGCCGACGCGCTGGAGCTCGTCAAGCGCGACGGCCCGGCCCGCGACCGCGTACGCCGCGATCCCGGGCTGCTCGTCGAGCTGCTCACCGCGCCCCTGCGCTGACGCTCGCGGGGCTCAAGGCCCCGCGCGACAGGCCGATGGAGGTGGCATGAGCGCGCAAGCGTCGCAGCCTGCCGCCGCCGGAGTGCACCGGGCAGCCGAGGCCGTCGACGGCTACTACGAGAATCCGCGTCCGGAGCTCGTCGAGCTCGTGCCCGCGCACGCGCGCGTGGTCGTCGACGTCGGCTGCGGGCAGGGCGCGCTCGGCGGGGCGGTCCGCCGGGAGCGCGGCGCCTGGGTGCTCGGCCTCGAGCTCGTGCCCGAGGCCCTCGAGGTCGCCCGCGGGCGCCTGGACCGCGTGGAGCGCGTCGACCTCGACGCGGTGGAGGAGCTGCCGGTCGCCATCGGCGCGGTCGACGCCTTCCTGTGCGGCGACGTGCTCGAGCACCTGCGCGACCCCGAGCGCCTGCTCGGCGTCCTGCGGCGCTACCTGGCCCCCGGCGGCGTGGTGATCGCCTCGATCCCCAACGTCAAGCACTGGAGCGTCCTGGCGCCCCTGCTGCTCGAGGACCGCTTCACCTACACGCAGGCCGGGCTGCTGGACCGCACGCACGTGCACCTCTTCACCCTCGAGGAGATCTCCGCGATGCTCGATCGCGTCGGGCTGGAGGGCTGCCACCTCGACGCGATCCGCTTCGCGCTGCCGCCGGAGCTGCGCCCGATCGGCGAGCTCGTGGCCCATTGGGGCGGCGACGTCGCCGAGACGATCGCCCGCCTGGAGGCCTACCAGTACCTCGTGGTGGCGCGCAGCACGGAGGGCGGCGCATGAGCGCGGCCGGCGTCCACGACGCGCAGGACGCCGCGGCGGGCTACTTCGAGCACGTCCGCCCCGAGCTGCTGGCGCTCGTCCCCGAGGCCGCGCGGACCGTCGTCGACGTCGGCTGCGGCACGGGTGCGCTCGGCGCCGCGATCAAGGCGCGCCAGGGCGCGCGCGTGATCGGGCTGGAGTTCGTGCCCGAGGCCGCGGAGGTCGCCGGGCGGCGCCTGGACCTCGTCGTGCGGGCCGACCTCGACGCGCTGGAGGAGCTGCCGCTCGAGCAAGGCTCCGTCGACGCCTTCGTCTTCGGCGACGTCCTCGAGCACCTGCGCGACCCGCAGCGCCTGCTGACCCTGGTGCGCGCCCACCTGGCGCCCGGCGGCGTCATCGTCTGCTCGATCCCCAACGTGCGCCACTGGTCGGTCGTCGGGCCGCTGCTGGTCGAGGACCGCTTCACCTACACGCAGGCCGGGCTGCTGGACCGCACGCACGTGCACCTGTTCACGCTCGAGGAGATCGACCACATGCTGCGGGCCGCCGGCTACGCCGTGACCCAGCTCGGCTGCACGACGCACGCGATGCCGGCGAGCTATGCGCCGCTGGCGCAGATCGTCGCCCGCTACGGCGGCGACGTCGACCAGGCCACCGCGCGGCTGCAGGCCTACCAGTACCTCGTCGTCGCGCGCCGCGCGGACTGAGGCCCGGCGCCGCGCGGACCGAGGCCCGGCTCAGGCGGGCGCGAGCCCCCACTTGCGCTGCAGCGCCGCGTCGGCCGCCATGAAGCCGGCGTCCAGCCGGTCCTTGCCCGTCGTCGCGTGGTGGAAGACCGCGAACGGGTGCGCGACGACGCGCCGCCCCGCCGCCCGGGCCTGCAGGCACAGGTCGACGTCGTAGGCGTGGAAGCCGGTGAACGTCGCCGTGTCGCAGCGCAGCTCGCGCACCGCCCACGGCGACAGGACGAGCAGCAGGCCGTCGAGCGCGTCGACGTCGCCGGCGGGCGCCACGCCCACGACGGTCCCGCGGGTCTCGTCCAGCCGCCCGACCACCGGGCCGGCCCACCACTCCAGGCGGTGCACGCCGCGGGCGCCGACCACGCCGGCGATCGCGACGTCCGGGTCGGCGAGCACCCGGCGCACGTGCTCCGCGAAGCGCGGGTCGAGCAGCTCGGTGTCCTCGTGCAGCAGGACCAGCGCCTCGAGGCCGTCCGCGCCGGCGAAGTGGGCGAGCACCTCGTTGTAGGCCTCGTGGATCGAGTGCTCGGTGGTGACCTCGGCCAGCACGGAGTCCGGCTCCATGGCGCGCCGCAGGCCGGGGGCGGCGCAGCGCGCGAAGGTCGCGCGCGAGCCGACGCAGCAGGCGTAGGCGATCATGTCCTCCCTGAGGTCGGCCGGGCCCGCGGGGGCTTGAGCGGCGGGGCTACCCTCGACCGATGCCGGACATCGCCGCCGCCACGTACTCGTGCTCCGTCGCGCGCACCGTCGAGGTGGTGGGCGAGCGCTGGACGATGCTGATCCTGCGCGAGGCCTTCCTCGGGGTCCGCCGCTTCGACGCCATGCGCCGCGACCTCGGGATCGCGCGCACGATCCTCTCCGACCGGCTCGGCAAGCTCGTCGAGCACGGCATCCTCGAGCGCCGCCGCTACCAGGAGCGCCCCGAGCGCTTCGAGTACCGGCTGACCGCGCGGGGCCGCGACCTCTACCCGATCGTGGTGACGCTGATGCGCTGGGGCGACGAGCACCTGGCGCCCGGCGGCGAGGCGCCGGTGGAGCTCGTGCACGTGCCCTGCGGGCACCGGACGCGCCCGATCCTGGTCTGCGACGCGTGCGGGCAGCCGATCGGCGCCCGCGACGTGCGCCCCGAGCCGGGCCCCGGTCTCGCAAAGGCCGCCTGACCGCGCCCGGCCCTACAATCGGGATCCATGCGCCGGCGCCTGCGCTCGGCCGCCATCCCGCTGCACCGCCACTCGCTGCCCCAGCTCGCGGTCGACGGGATCCTCGTCGCGGTCGCCTACTTCCTCGCCTACCGGCTGCGTTTCGACACCCGCATCCCGGACCGCTACCAGGAGCTGTTCGCCGCGACGGTCGGCTGGGTCGTCCTGATGAGCCTGGTGATCTTCGCCTGCTTCCGGCTCTACCAGCGGTGGTGGCGCTACACCAGCCAGCGCGACCTGGTGTCGGTCGGCGAGGCCGTGGTGGTCGCCACGCTCGCCCTCGGCGGGTTCGTCGCGCTCACCAAGCCGGTGACCGCGAGCTCCGCGCGGGCCGGCGAGGTCGCCGTCAGCGTGCCCACC
>JAICJK010000213.1 GCA_025928415.1 Solirubrobacteraceae bacterium
CGACCTCCAGGCGCGCGCCTTCGACGGCGAGGCGGCTGACCTCGACCAGCGTGCTCGCCGGGCGGGCGGCCCCGAAGAACTCCTGGCGCACCGGGTTGATGCGCGGGCGGTCGTCGACGTCCAGCAGGTAGACCGTGACCTTCACGACGTCGGCGGGCCGCGCCCCGGCGGCGGCGAGCACGCGCCCCATCGTCGCGAACACCTGGCGGGCCTGCGCGACCACGTCCCCCGCGCCGACGAGCGCGCCCTGCCCGTCGACCGGCACGATCCCCGAGATGTACAGCGCGTCCCCGGCCAGCACCGCGTCGGCGTAGTGGCTGATCGGCGGGGCGAGCCCCTCGACGCTGATCTCGCGCCGGCTCATCCGGCCGCCGCCCGGATCTCGCTGAGCGTCTGGCGCGGGGTGATCGCCTCGGGGTCCACGCGCAGCTCGAGCAGCGCCGGGCGCCCGCAGGCGAGCGCCTCGTCGAGGGCGCCGGCGACGTCCTCGGAGCGCTCGACGAGCGCCCCGTGGGCGCCGAAGGCGCGCGCGTAGGCCACGAAGTCCGGGTTGACGAGATCCGTGCCGGTCACGCGGCCCGGGTAGCGCCGCTCCTGGTGCATGCGGATCGTGCCGTACATCCCGTTGTTGACGACGAGCACGACGACGTTCAGCCCCTCCTGCACGGCCGTGGCGAGCTCCTGGCCCGTCATCAGGAAGTCCCCGTCGCCGGCCAGGCAGACGACGGCCCGGTCGGGGTGCACGGCCTTGGCCGCCACCGCGGCCGGGAAGCCGTAGCCCATCGAGCCGCTGCGCGGGGCGAGCTGCGTCGGGTAGCGGGTGAACTCGTAGTAGCGGTGCGCCCAGACCGTGAAGTTCCCCGCGCCGCAGGTCAGGATCCCCTCGGGGGCCAGCCGCTCGCGCAGGGCGGCCATCACGGCGGAGAGCTGCAGCGCGCCGGGCAGCTCGCGCTCCTCCCGCAGGTTGCGCTCGTAGGCGGCGTGCGCCTCGGCGAGCAGGCCCGCCCGCTCGCCCGCGCCCGCCGGGGCCAGCGCGCGGGCCGCGGCGGCGAACCGGCCCGGGCCGGACACGATCCCGAGCTCGGGCTCGTAGACGGCGCCGAGCTCGTCGGGGTCGGGGTGCACGTGGACCAGGCGCTGCTCGGGGACGGGTGAGCGCAGCAGCGTGTAGCCGCTGGACGGGACCTCGCCCAGCCGCCCGCCGATCGCCAGCAGCACGTCGGCCTCGGCGATCCGGCGCGCGAGCGCCGGGTCCATGCCGAGCCCCGCGTGCCCGGCGTAGGCCGGCGAGGAGTTGTCGACGTAGTCCTGGCAGCGGAACGACGTGGCGACCGGCACCGCGTTGTCCTGCGCCCAGGCCATGACGTCGGCGCCGGCCTGCGCGCTCCAGCCGCCCTCGCCGACGATCGCCAGCGGGCGCCGCGCGCCGGCCAGCAGCTCGCGCAGCCGCGCGAGCTCCTGCGCCCCCGGCGAGGCGACCGCCGGGCGGAAGGGCACGGCGTCCGCCACCTCGGCGGTCTCCGTGAGCATGTCCTCGGGCAGCGCGACGACGACCGGCCCCGGGCGGCCCGACGTCGCGACCGAGAACGCCCGGGCGAGGATCTCCGGCAGCCGGGCGGCGCTGTCGACCTGCGTGGCCCACTTGGCCAGGCCGCCGAACACCGCGCGGTAGTCGAGCTCCTGGAAGCCCTCGCGCCCCGCCGCGCCGCGCGCGACCTGCCCGACGAGCAGCAGCATGGGCGTCGAGTCCTGGAAGGCCGTGTGGACGCCATTGGTCGCGTGGGTCGCCCCGGGCCCGCGGGTCACCAGGCAGATCCCCGGGCGGCCGGTGAGCTTGCCGTAGGCCTCGGCCATGTTCGCCGCGCCGCCCTCGTGGCGCGTGGCGATCAGCCGCAGCGGCGCGTCGTGCAGGGCGTCGAGGACCGCGAGGTAGCTCTCGCCGGGGACGCCGAAGGCCAGCTCCGCGCCGTGCAGCACGAGCTGGTCGACCAGGATCTGCCCGCCGGTGCGGGTCACGCGACGACGGGCCGCTCGCTGAAGACCGTCGCCTTCTGCGTCTTGGGCTTGTCGGCGTCGGCGGGGTCGACGTAGGCGATCGTCCGCCGGCCCGCCCACTCGGCGGGCAGCAGCAGCACGCGCGCGAACGCGGACGGCTCGGTGGCCGACGTCGTGGCCAGCACCGGGTCCGGGCCGGCCTCGAACCACGCCTCGCCGGGCCGGTAGGTGTGCACCTCGCCCTCGCTGTCGATCGTGATCTCGCCGGACAGCAGGCAGCGGATCCCCGGGCCTGGATGGGTGTGGCGGTGCGCGACGCCCCCCGGCTGGAAGTCGACGCGGTCGTGGCGCATGAGCCACGGCGTCGCCGGGTCCAGCGCGACCTCGCGCGCCAGCAGCGCGCCGGGCGCCGGCGCGCCGGACAGCGTCCAGCGCAGCCCGGCGGCCTCGTCGACGACCGTGTTCGGCCCGCCGGCGTCCTCGCCCGGCGCGTGGCGGTGCAGGGCGAGGATCAATGGAAGTACTGCCCGCCGTCGATGACCATCGTCTGGCCGGTCACGAACGCCGCGCCCGGCCCGCACAGGAACACCACGGCGCCCACGACGTCCTCCGGCACCTGGTCGCGCTTGAGGGTGCGCGAGCCGACCGAGACGTCGCGCAGCGCCTGCACCACCTCCGGATGGGACTCCACCCCCGCGCTCATCGTGAAGCCGGGCGCGACGCAGTTGACGAGCACCTCGTCGCCGCCGAGCTCCTTGGCCAGCGCGCGCGTCAGGGCGACGATCGCGCCCTTGCTCGTGACGTAGTGCAACAGGAACGGCACGCCGCGGAACGGCGTCCCGGAGGAGATGTTCACGATCCGCCCGCCGCCCTGCTCGCGCATGTGCGGCACGACCGCGCGGCAGGTGAGGAACATGCTCAGGACGTTGACGTCCATGACCTGGCGCCACTCGTCGGCCGGGATCTGCTCGAACGGGCGCATGGCCAGCGACGCGTAGAGGCCGGCGTTGTTGACCAGGATGTCGATCCGCCCGCAGCGCTCGAGCGTCTCGGCCGCCATGCGCTGCGCGTCGTCCTCCGAGGCGACGTCGATCGTGAGGCCGACCCCGTCGTCGAAGTCCCGCGCGGCCTCCTCCGCGCCGCGCAGGTCGGCGACCACGATGCGCGCGCCCTGCGCCGCGAGGCCCTCGGCGATCGCGCGGCCGATGCCCTGCGCGGCGCCGGTGACGATCGCGACCTTGCCGTCCAGCGCGCCGCTCATCGGATCGGGGAGAAGCTCGTGGGGATCAGGATGCGGTTGCGCTGCGTGTGGATCAGCGGCGTCAGCCGGGTCAGGAAGGACTTCCACGTCGCGTCGCCCTGCAGCGCGGCGCGGCGGCGCGCGCGCTCGTCGAGCGACTCATAGCCCCACATCTGGACGATCGAGCTGAGGTCGCCGATGTCGACGGTGAAGGCCCCGACGAGGTTGCCGAGGTGGCGCTGCTGCAGCTCGGTCCCCTCCTCGGCGTACAGCCGCACGACCTCGGCGAGCTTGCCGGTGTACACGTGGTAGGTGCGTTCCTCGACGATCATCGCGCGCTCAGATGCCTCCCATGCACAGGTACTTGGTCTCCAGCCACTCGTCGATGCCGTACTTGGAGCCCTCGCGCCCGATGCCGGACTCCTTGACGCCGCCGAACGGCGCGACCTCGGTGGAGATGACGCCGGTGTTGATCCCGAGGATCCCGTACTCCAGGCCCTCGGAGACCCGCCAGATGCGCGCCATGTCGCGGCTGTAGAAGTAGCTCGACAGCCCGTAGGGCGTGTCGTTGGCCTTGCGCACCGCCTCCTCCTCGGAGCCGAAGCGGCTGATGCCGGCGACGGGGCCGAAGGTCTCCTCGACGCTCATCGCCATGTCGTCGGCGATGCCGGTCAGGACGGTCGGCGCGAAGAACTGGGGGCCCAGCTCGTGGCGCTCGCCGCCGAGCAGCAGCTCGGCGCCGCGCGCCCGGGCGTCGGCGACGTGGCGCTGCACCTTCTCCATGCCGGCCACGTCGATCAGCGGGCCGACGTTGACGTCCGGGGCGAAGCCGTCGGCGACCGTCAGCCGGCCGGCCCCGTCGGTGAACCGCGTGACGAACTCGTCGTAGACCGCGTCCTGGACCAGGATGCGGTTGGCCGAGATGCACGTCTGCCCCGAGTTGCGGAACTTGCAGGTCAGCGCGCCGGCGACCGCCGCGTCGAGGTCGGCGTCGTCGAAGACGATGAACGGCGCGTTGCCGCCGAGCTCCAGCGAGACCTTCTTGACCTGCCCGGCGCACTGGGCCATCAGCAGCTTGCCGACCTCGGTGGAGCCGGTGAAGCCGAGCTTGCGCACGACCGGGTTGGACGTCATCTCGCGCCCGATCTCCGGCGCGTCCTGCGCGTCGCCGGTCACGATGCTCAGCACGCCCGGCGGCAGGCCGGCCTCCTCGCCGAGCTTCATGACCGCCAGCGCGGTCAGCGGGGTCTGCTCGGCCGGCTTGAGGACCATCGTGCAGCCCGCGGCCAGCGCGGGGGCCGCCTTGCGGGTGGGCATCGCGGCCGGGAAGTTCCACGGGGTGATGCCCGCGGTCACCCCGACGGCCTCCTTGGTCACGACGATCCGGCGGTCCTGCATGTAGGTGGGGATCGTGTCGCCGTAGACGCGCTTGGCCTCCTCCCCGAACCACTCCAGGAAGCTCGCGGCGTAGACGACCTCGACCCGCGACTCGGCCAGCGGCTTGCCCTGCTCGGTGGTCAGCAGCGCGGCGAGCTCCTCCTGGTGCTCGAGCATCGCGTCGGCCCAGCGGCGCATGATCGCCGCCCGCTCGCGCGCGAGCAACCCCCGCCAGGCGGGCAGCGCGCGCTGCGCGGCGGCGATCGCGCGGCGCGTCTCCGCCGCGCCCATCCGGGGGACCTCGGCGATCGTCCGGCCCGTCGCCGGGTCGGCGACCGCGAACGTCGCGCCGGAGTCGGCGTCCACCCAGGCGCCATCGACGTACGCCTGGCGGAGCAGCAGGTCCGGCGACAGCGTGCTCACGAGCCCGGGGAGAGCGCCTGGCCCAGCTCCGCGCACGTGGCGACCTGCGCGACGTTGCCCATCGCGTAGCTCAAGGCGGCGTTCTGCCACTCCTCGCCGGTCGTCGACGTGCCGTCGGAGGCCACGTAGACCTCGTACCCGGCGTCGGC
>JAICJK010000471.1 GCA_025928415.1 Solirubrobacteraceae bacterium
CCCAGGCGCGGGGCCTCGGCGCGCAGGATCCGCGCGCACGCGGCGTGGAAGGTCATCACCCACATCGCGCGCGTGGAGTGGCCGAGCAGGACCTCGACGCGCTCGCGCATCTCCTGCGCGGCCTTGTTGGTGAAGGTGATCGCGAGGATCTCGCCCGGCCGGACCTGGCCCGTCTGGATCAGGAAGGCGATGCGGTGCGTCAGCACGCGGGTCTTGCCCGAGCCGGCGCCGGCGAGGATCAGCAGCGGGCCTTCCCCGTGCGTGACCGCCTCGCGCTGAGGCTCGTTGAGGCCCGCCAGCAGGGCGTCGATCTGATGGGCGGGCGGGGCGTCGGGCATGCCCTCATGAGCATAGGACTGCAACCGGCGGCCCGGACGGCCGCAGGTTCCTCGCAGGTTCTCCCCCCGGAACCTCCGCACTGGCATCACACCGGTACGAGGTGCGGGCCGCCCCCTTGAAGGGTGCAGACCTTCGGGGGCTGGGAGGCGCCGGGAGAGCGATTGGTCAAGGAGGCGCGATGCGACGACGCTGGATGATGGGCTGGGCGATCACGGTGGCACTGCTGGTGCCGGGGCACGCCCCCGCGCAGGCGCAGGCCCAGATGCGCTGCCCGGGCGCGACCACCGCCCCGGCCGGCGCCAAGTCGCTGCGGACCGCGCGGCGCGCAGTGCGCTGCCTGGTCAACGTGCAGCGCGCCGCCCACCACCTGCCGCCGCTGCGCGCCGAGCACCGCCTGGGCCACGCCGCGCTGGCGCACACGCGCCGGATGCTGCTGGTGCAGCGCTTCAGCCACCGGCTGGCCGGTCGCGAGCCGACGCTCGCCGGGCGCGCCGCGGCGGCGGGCTACCTGCACCGCGCGCACCGCTGGTGGCTCGGGGAGACGCTTGCCTTCGGGACCGGAGTCCTCTCCACGCCGTTCGCCCTGGTCGGCGAGCTGATGGCCAGCCCGCGCCACCGCGCGACGCTCCTGGACCGCGCCGCCCGCGACCTCGGCGTGGGCCTCGAGCCCGGCGCGCCGGGCCTGGGCGCCGGCGCGACCCTGACCCTCGACCTGGGCCGGGCCATCCGGCGCTGACGCCCGTACCCTGCCGCGGGTGCGCCTGACCGACGAGGTCCGCCGGACGTGCGCGGCGATCGCCGCGAGCGCCGGCCACGTGCGGATCGTGCCCGCGGCGGGCGCCGCCTACGACGGCCTGGCGGTCGCGCCCGCGCCGGCCCCCGACCCGCAGCGCACGTACGCCGACGGCTCCGAGGAGGACGTCGCCCGCTACTGGCTCGTGGTCGGGGCGGTCAACTTCGGCTCGGGCTGGTTCCCCACCCTGCGCAAGCGCACCACCGACCACGGCGAGCCCGTGTCGGGCGCGACCACCGTGGCGTGGGCGCTCGCGGACCGCTTCCGCGCGCACGGCCCGTGGACGAACGCCGAGCTGCGCGGCCTCGGCACGCCGGAGGTCGCCGCCGTCATGGGCCAGCGGGCCGATCACGAGTTGATGAGCCTCTACAGCCAGGCGCTGCGCTCGCTGGGCGCGTTCCTCGGGGAGCGCAGCGCGTTGGACCTGGTGGGCGAGGCGGACGGGTCGGCGGTCCGGCTGGCCGAGACGCTGGCAGGCGGGATGGCGCTGTGGGCCGACCGCGGCTTCTACAAGCGCGCGCAGCTCCTGCCGGCGGAGCTCGCCCGGGCCGGCGTCGCCCCCTTCGCCGACCTCGACGAGCTGACGATCTTCGCCGACAACCTCGTGCCGCACGTCCTGCGCTGCGACGGTGTCCTGGTCTACGAGGAGGCGCTCGCGGCGCGGATCGACCGCGGCGAGCTGCTCGGCGCGGGACGCGCCGAGCGGGAGATCCGCGCCTGCGCCGTCCACGCGGGCGAGGCGCTCGCGGCGCGCCTGGGCATCCCCGCGCGCGAGCTGGACCTGCGGCTGTGGCACCGCGGGCAGGAGCCGTCCTACAAGGCGCGCCCGCGCCACCGCTGCCGGACGGTCTTCTACTGACCCACACGTTCAAGGTTGCCGCCACCTGGGAGTTCGGCCCTCCAGGGCCGAACTCCCTAGCCGCCGGCCGGCCGACCTCTGAGCGCGCAGCGCGAGGAGGTCGGTTAGCCGCCGGCCGGGTTCGGCCCGCGGACCGAGGGCAGGCGGCGGAGGTCGGCCGCGGTGGCCTCCTCGTCGACCTGACCGCCGCCGAGGTCGGCGACGCTGCGCTCGAGCGCGCCGATCCGGCCGGCCAGGCCGCGCAGCGCGTCGGCGGTCGGGTCGGGCAGGTGGATCCAGTCGGCGTCGGGGCCCTCGGGTCGCCGGCCGTCGACCCGGACCGGGTGGCCCGGGTTGCCGACCACCGTCGAGTTCGGCGGCACGTCGGTGATGACGACCGTGTTGGCGCCGATCTTCGCGCCGTGGCCGATCGTGATCGGGCCGAGCAGCTTGGCGCCGGAGCCGATCGTCACGTTGTCCTGCACGGTCGGATGGCGCTTGCCCGACGCGAAGCCCGTGCCGCCGAGCGTGACGCCCTGGTAGAGCGTGACGTCCGTCCCGATCTCCGCCGTCTCGCCGATGACGACGCCCATCCCGTGGTCGATGAACAGGCCGCGGCCGATGCGCGCGGCCGGGTGGATCTCGATGCCGGTGACCGCGCGCGTGGCCAGCGCGATCGCACGCGGCAGGAACGGCACGCCGGCGCCGTCCAGCATGTGGGCGACCCGGTGGGCCAGCAGCGCGTGGACGCCGGGCCACGCGGCGAGGACCTCGAGGGAGGAGACGCCGCGCGCCGCCGGGTCCCGGTCGCGGGCCGCGGCGAGGTCC
>JAICJK010000296.1 GCA_025928415.1 Solirubrobacteraceae bacterium
GCCCGTCATCGCCGCCTGGTCGGCGGCGGCCTTCTCGATCGCGCGGGCCTCCTCGGAGAAGTTGAGCTGCAGGTAGCGGTTGCCGACGTCCTGCGGCTCGCCGATCGCGGCCAGTCGGCCCTTCTCCAGCAGCATGGCGCGGTCGCAGAAGCGGCGCACCGCGGACATGTCGTGGGTGACGAGCAGGACGGTCTTGTTCGAGCGGCGGATGCGCTCGAACTCGGCGTGGCACTTCTGCTGGAAGTTCGCATCGCCGACCGCGAGGACCTCGTCGATCAGCAGCACCTCGGCGTCGACCTGGATCATCACGCTGAAGGCCAGCCGGACGAGCATCCCGCTCGAGTAGTTCTTGACCTTCAGCTCGGCGAACTCGCGCAGCTCGGCGAAGTCGAGGATCGCGTCGACGCGCCGGCGGGCCTCCTTGGTCGACAGCCCGAGCATCGTGGCGTTGAGCAGGATGTTGTCGATCGCCGCGAGGTCGAGGTTGAACCCGACCCCGAGCTCGATGAACGCGCTCATGCGCCCGTTGACGTAGATGTCGCCCTCGTCGCGGCGGTAGATCCCCGCCAGGCACTTCAGCAGCGTCGACTTGCCCGAGCCGTTGCGGCCCACGATGCCGAAGAACTCGCCCTTCTTGACGTCGAAGGAGACGTTGCGCAGCGCCTGCAGCACCTCCTCCCCCGGCCGCCGCAGGGGGTGCAGGACGCGCTCCTTGATCGTGTGCACCTGCTCCGTGGGCAGGGCGAAGGACTTCGAGACGTCGTCGACCAGGATCGCGGGCAGGTCGGGCGAACCGCTCACGCTCACGCGGTGAGGATACGAGGTGTCAGCGGGCGACATGCTCTGCCGGAACGTGCGGATCGGCCCAGGGGTGCGCGCTTGCCAGCAGGTACGCTCGCGCGATGAGCACGACCCACACCTACTTCAGCCGTTTCGGCGGCCTGTGGACCGACCGCGACGACGCCGCGCAGGAGCTCGACCGCCGGCTGGACGGCGGCCGCATCACCGAGCACCAGGCCGAGCTGCTGCAGGAGTGGATGGCCGACGGCCGGGTCGTGCTGGAGGGCGCCGTGCCGGTGGCGGCGATCGAGCGCTTCGAGGCCGACATCACCCGTGCCTTCGCGCAGGGCGACGAGCGCCTGCTCGTCGAGCGCGACGGCGAGAAGCGCCCGCTCGCGCCGGGCACGCCGACGTCGCTCGCCCGCGTGGTCGACGCCTACGCGTACTACGAGTCGGCCCGCGAGCTGCTCTTCGCCCCCGCGATCGTCGACTTCCTGAGCCTGGTCTTCGACGCCCCGCCGCTGCTCTTCCAGTCGCTGAGCTTCGACAAGGGCTCGCAGCAGGGCATGCACCAGGACACGGCCTACGTGGTCACGTCCTCCCCGCTGGAGCTCGCCGCCGCGTGGATCGCGCTGGAGGACGTCACGCCGGGCTCCGGCGAGCTCATGTACTACCGCGGCTCGCACCGCCTGCCCGAGTACGCCTTCGCCGGCGAGCGCAAGCACTGGGACGCCGAGCGCGACGGCGAGGCGCCGCACGCGGCCTGGGCCGCCGCGCTGGAGTCCAACGCGCAGGCGATGGGCCTCGAGCGCGAGGTCTTCCTGCCCGCCAAGGGCGACGCGCTGATCTGGGCCGCCGACCTCGCCCACGGCGGCTCGCCCGTGGAGGACGCCGACCGCACCCGCAAGTCGCTCGTCGGCCACTACTGCCCCGAGGGCGTGCAGCCGCACTACTTCACGTGGAACCCGACGCACGCCGGCATCGCGAGCGACCGCGGGGCGCGCTACGCGTCCTCCTACTACGACGTGACGCAGCAGCGCGCGCCTGGCGCGGGGTCGCAAAGCGCGGCGGGGTCGCCGCCCGCGGCGGCAGGGCCGTCGGCGGCCGCCCGCCGCCGGCGCTCCGGCGGCCTGGTCGGCAAGCTCCGCGGCCGCCTGGGCCGGGGTTGAGCCGGACGCTCGACGCGGGCGCCGAGCGGACGGCGCTTCCGCAGCAGGGCCCGCCACCGGCCGCGCGGGGCTCGCGGCTGTCGTGGGAGCTCGCGCTCGTCCTGGCCGTGCAGTTCGCGCTGGTCGCCGGCCAGCTCCGCACGGGCTGGCTGGACGACGACGCCGTGAACTCCTCGTTCCGCGACGCGTTGCGGATGGCCCACATCGGGTACTTCACCGCGGTCCACCAGACGATCGACGCCTGGCTGGACGTCGGGCGCTTCTACCCGCTGTCCACCTACCAGGGCGCGGCGATCGGCTGGGCGCTCCACGGGCTGGTCCTCTACAAGGCGTTCCTGCTCGTCGTCGTGGCGGCGACGTCGGCGGCGTTCTGGTGGCTGCTGCGCGAGCTCGGCCTGGACCGGCGCACCGCGGCGCTGGTCGTCCTGGTCGCCAGCGTGGGCTTCCAGTTCCGCGCCTACCACGACCCGATCATCTCCTACGGCGGCCTGCTGCCGATCCTGTTCGCCGAGCTCTGCGTCTCGCTGGTCCTCTTCAACCGCTTCCTGCGCGGGCGGCGCGCGGTGCACATGGCGGCGGCGGTCGTCCTGTTCGCGATCGCGTGCCTGACCTACGAGGCGGCCTACGTCTTCTCCCCGCTGTACGTGCTGCTGGCCTGGCACGCCCGCGGCGGCCTGCGGGCGGGCCTCCGCGCGGCCGTCCCCGTGATCGTCGCCTCCGCCGGCTTCATCGCGCTCGGGCTGTGGGTGCGCAGCCGGGTCACGATCCCCGCCAACGCCCCCTACGCCCCGGGCCGCAACCTCGGCGAGCTCATCACCACGCTGTTCGACCAGATCACGGCCGCGATCCCGCTGATCTACGCCGCGTTCGACCCGAGCCACATCTTCCACCCGCGCAGCCACGTCATCCTCGGGGCCATCGGCTGGGACGACGTCGCCCTCGGCCTCGCGGTCGCCGCGGCCACCTTCCTGCTCGCTCGTTCGCCCGGCGGGATGCGCTGGCCCGCCGGCCGGGCGGCCGTGTTCGCCGCCGTGCTGTGGGTGCTGGCCGCCCTGCCGATCTCGCTGGCCAACAAGTACCAGGGCGAGTTGGTCGCGGGGCTCGGCTACCTGCCCGTCTACCTCGAGTACTTCGCGATGGCCCTGCTGGCCCTGGCCGTCGTCACGCTCGTCGCGCGCCGGGTCCCACCGACCGCCCGGACCCCGGCGCTCGCCGTGACCGCCGCGGTGGTCGGCCTCGTCGCCGGAGTCACCCACCAGGCCAACGACGTCCTGGTCGCCGTCGCGCAGCCGGCCAAGCACTTCCGCCAGGCGGTGGAGACGGCCGGCGATCGCGGCTTCTTCGCCGGGCTGCCCGCCGGCGCGACCCTGTACGCCGACCCCGTCGACCGCTGGCAGACCGACGCCTTCTTCTTCGGGCACTCCGGCAAGCGCTTCGCGGTGCTCGGCCCAGACGGCTCCTTCGGCCAGGAGCCGCAGCCGGGCCACGGGTGCGGGCGCGGTCAGATCGGGCGCTACTGGATGCACGGCGTGTTGACCGAGGACGGCGACCGCTCGCTGACCCTGCTGAGCTGCCTGGGCGGCCCGGAGGCGCGCGAGCCGGTGCTCGCCGCGCTGGGCGCGGCCGCGCCCCGGGACCTGTTCGTGCGCCTGCCCCGCCCGCTGCGCCCAGGCGCGACGCGCGCGCCGGGGGAGATCGCCGGCCGCGGCGACACGGTGCTGGCGCCGACCGGCCGCCGCGGGATCTACCGGGCCCCGGCGGGCATCGACCTCGGGTCGGCGCAGATCGCCGACGCCGACGCGAAGCTGCTGTGGGCCTACCGGTCCGGCTGCTTCCCCCAAGAGGGGGTGGCGCCGGACGTCTTCCGCTGGTGCGAGCGGCGCTCCCGCGTCGACGTCTTCAACACGACCGGCCGCGCGCTCGACGTGCTCGTCGGGTTCAACGTCCTCGGCAGCGGGCGGGGCGCCACCCGGCTCACGGTGGACCTGGCCGGGCGCCGGCGACGCGTCCCGATCACGGCCGGCAACGCCGTCTACCAGCAGCGCATCCGGATCCCGGCCGGCGGCGCGGTCCCGGTGCGGATCACCACCGACGCCGGGCGCGTCCCCGGGCCCGACCGGCGGGACCTGCACCTGCGCATGGTCGGCTTCGCGGCGTCCGTGGTCAGCCAGTAGCGCCGCCGGCGGCCGACCCGAACGCCGCGACGTCGGCCCGCAGGTCGGCGAGCAGACGCGGCCACAC
>JAICJK010000058.1 GCA_025928415.1 Solirubrobacteraceae bacterium
CGGCCGCGAGCTCGGCCTGTTCGAGGTCAACGAGGCGGCGGAGATCGTCCAGGGCGCCGCGGACGCGAACGCGAACATCATCTTCGGGTCGGTCATCGACGAGGACATGGGCGACGAGGTCCGCGTCACCGTGATCGCCACCGGCTTCGACCACGGGCGCGCGCGCCCGCGCCAGGCGCGCGAGGACACGCGCCGCAGCGCGGACCGCTCGACCCGCGACCGCTCCCCGCGCGTCGAGCGCTCGTCGCTCGAGATCGGGGACGACGAGATCGACATCCCGCCTTTCCTGCGATAACGCCGGGGTCGTCGCGCAGGGCGCTCCGACGCCGGCGTTACCGCCGGCAGTTCGGCCGCCGGAGACTCGCGGCATTTCGCCACGGCTGCGACGGCCGAACTCCCAGGCCGCCGCGCTCCCCTCGTCGCCCTGTCGCTCGGTCCTGTCGGGGCCCCGCGCGGCCCGGGCGCGCCGGGGTCCGCTGCTAGGGTGAGCCGTCCGTGGCCGCCGCCTCCCCGGACACCGCCCTCAAGCACACCTCGCTGCACGAGCGCCACGCCGACGCCGGGGCCAAGCTGGTCCCCTTCGCCGGCTGGGAGATGCCCGTGCAGTACGCGGGCGTGCGCGCCGAGCACCTCGCCGTGCGCTCCACCTGCGGCATCTTCGACGTCTCCCACATGGGGGAGATCGAGGTCATGGGCCCGGCCGCCGGCGAGCTGCTGCAGCGGCTGCTGTCCAACGACGTCGACAAGCTCGAGGTCGGCGGCGCGCAGTACAGCGTCCTGTGCAACGAGGACGGCGGCGTCCTGGACGACCTGTTCACCTACCGCCTGGCCAAGGACCACTACCTGACGGTCACCAACGCGGCCAACCACGAGAAGGACCTCGCGTGGTTCCGCCGCCACTGCGAGCCGTTCGAGGCGCGGGTCTCCGACAGCGCCGCGGCCTACGCGATGCTCGCCGTCCAGGGCCCGCTGGCGCGCGAGATCGTCCAGTCGATGGCCGACGCGCCGCTGCCCGACCGCTTCACCGTGCGCCGCCGCCGGCTGCTGGGCAAGGACGTGCTGGTCGCGGGCACCGGCTACACGGGGGAGGACGGCGTCGAGCTGCTCCTCGACCCGGCCGACGCGCTGACGATCTGGGACGACGCGCTGCGCCGCGGCGCCGTCCCCGCCGGGCTGGCCGCGCGCGACACCCTGCGCCTGGAGGCCTGCTACCACCTCTACGGCAACGACCTCATGGAGTCCCGCGGCCCGATCGAGGCCGGCCTCGGGTGGGCGTGCAAGGAGGCCACCGGCTTCATCGGCTCAGAGGCCGTCGCCGCGGTCCGCGCCGCCGGCCCGGACGAGCGGCTCGCGCCGTTCAAGCTGACCGGCCCCGGCATCGCCCGCCCCGGCAACCCGGTCGCCGGCGGCGGCGAGGTGACCAGCGGGACGCTGTCGCCCTGCCTCGGCATCGGCATCGGGCTGGCCTACCTGCCGGCCGCGCGCGCGAGCGTGGGGACCGAGCTCGACATCGACGTGCGCGGCCGCGTCCGCGGAGCCGTCGTCGCATCAAAGCCGCTGTATCAGCGATAGAGGAGCCCGCATGGCCGACGCCAGCTACCCGGAGGACCTGCTGTACCACGCCGAGCACGACTGGGCGCGGATCGAGGGCGACACCGCCACCTTCGGCGTGACGTGGTTCGCGCAGGACGCCCTCGGCGAGGTGGTCTTCTTCGAGCCGCCCCAGGTCGGGGCCCGGATCACCGGAGGCGAGCCCTACGCCGAGGTCGAGTCCGTCAAGGCGGTCTCGGACGTCATCGCGCCCCTGTCGGGCGAGATCGTCGAGGTCAACGCCGCGCTGGCCGACGGGCCCGAGGCGATCAACGAGGACCCCTACGGCGCCGGCTGGATGGTCAAGGTCCGCCTGGCAGACGCGGCCGAGAAGGACGCGCTGATGGACAGCGCCGCCTATCAGCAGACGCTGAGCTAGTCCGATGAGCCGGTACACCACGACCACCGCGTCGGATCTGGCGGAGATGCTCGAGGCGATCGGCGTCGCCTCGCTGGAGCAGCTCTTCGACGAGCAGGTCCCGGCGGGCGTGCGCCTCGGGCGCGAGCTCGACCTGCCGCCCGGCCTGCCCGAGCAGGACGTCTACGCCCACCTGCGCGACCTCGCGGCGCGCAACACCTCCGCCGAGGACGAGATCTCGTTCCTCGGGGCCGGGATGTACGACCACTACGTCCCGGCGGTGATCGACATGCTGACCTCGCGGTCGGAGTTCCTGACGCCCTACACGCCCTACCAGCCCGAGATCTCCCAGGGCGGCCTGCAGGTCATGTTCGAGTACCAGACGGCGATCAGCGAGCTGACCGCGCTGCCGGTCTCCAACGCGTCGGTCTACGAGGGCCCGAGCGCTGTGGCCTCGGCCGGCTACCTGGCCAAGCTCGCCAACGGCAAGGGCCGGTTCGTCGTCTCGGCGGGCCTGCACCCGCACTCGCGCGAGACGCTGGCGACCTACGCGCACGGCTTCGGCACCGAGATCGCCGAGGTCCCGCTGCGCGACGGGATCACCGACCCGGAGGCGTGGGCGGCGGCGATCGACGCCGACACGAGCGCGGTCTTCTTCGCCCAGCCCAACTTCTACGGCGCGGTCGAGGACGCCGCGGCGCTGGCCGCCGCGGCCAAGGACTCGCCGGCGGTCGTCGTGGCCCAGGTCGACCCGCTGACCCTCGGCATCCTCAAGCCCCCGGGCGAGTGCGGCGTCGACGTGGCCGTCGGCGAGGGCCAGTCGCTGGGCAACCGCCTGGACTTCGGCGGGCCGTCGTTCGGCTTCTTCGCCGCCACCGAGGCCTACCTGCGGCGGATGCCGGGCCGCATCGCCGGCGAGACGACCGACGTCGAGGGCCGGCGCGGCTTCGTCCTGACGCTGCAGACCCGCGAGCAGCACATCCGCCGCGAGAAGGCGACGTCGAACATCTGCACCGCGCAGGCGCTCAACGCGCTCGCCGGCGTCGTCTACCTGTCCTGGCTGGGCCGGCGCGGGCTCGTGGAGCTCGGGGAGCTCCTGCTGCAGCGCACGCACTACGCGCGCGAGGCGCTCGCCGCGCTGGACGGCGTGGCCAAGCTGCACGACCAGCCCGTCGTGCGCGAGTTCGCGCTGAAGCTCGACGAGGACCTCGACGTCGCGCGGGTCGTCGACCGCTGCCAGGACGCCGGCGTGCACCCGGGCCTGGCCCTCGACGGCAACGTGCTGCTCGTCGCCCTGACCGAGCAGCGCTCGCGCGCCGACATCGACCGGCTGGCCGAGGTGCTCGCCGCGGCCGTCGCCGAGCAGCGCGCGGGGAGCCCGGTGGCCGCGTGAGCACGCTCAGCGACAACGTCCTGCACGGCGACCCGGGCATCGAGGCCCACCCGCCGCACCGCGAGGTCCACGCCGCCGGCGTCGCCGCGACCCAGACGATCTTCGAGAAGGGCCGGGCCGGCCGCCGCGCGTTCACGTGCCCCGAGCTCGACGTGCCCGCGGCCGAGGGGCTGCTGCCCGGCGCCTTCCGCCGCGCCGAGCCCGCGCGCCTGCCCGAGGTCTCGGAGCCCGAGCTGGTGCGCCATTACGTCAACCTGTCCAAGCGGAACTTCGACCTGGACTCGGGCTTCTACCCGCTGGGCTCGTGCACGATGAAGCACAACCCGCGCCTGCACGAGCGCGTCGCGGCGCTGCCCGGCCACGCCCGCCTGCACCCGCTGCAGACGCCCAAGCGCGCCCAGGGCGCGCTGGAGCTGATGCACCGCCTCGAGCACGCGCTGGGTGAGATCGCGGGCCTGCCGCACGTCTCCCTGCAGCCCAGCGCCGGGTCCCACGGCGAGCTGCTCGGCGTGCTGCTCACGCGCGCCTACCACGAGGATCGCGGCGAGACCCGCACGAAGGTCCTCGCTCCCGACACCTCGCACGGCACCAACCCGGCGACGGTCACGATGGCGGGCTACGAGCTCGTCAAGGTCGGCACCAACCCGGACGGCGGCGTGGACCTGGACGACCTGCGCGCGAAGGCGGCCCCGGACGTCGCCTGCCTGATGCTCACCAACCCCAACACGCTGGGGATCTTCGACCCGAACATCGAGGAGATCTCGCGGATCGTCCACGACGCCGGCGCGACGCTCTACTACGACGGGGCGAACCTCAACGCGGTCATGGGGCACTCGCGCCCGGGCGACATGGGCTTCGACATCGTGCACTTCAACCTGCACAAGTCCTTCACCCAGCCTCACGGCGGCGGCGGCCCGGGCGCCGGGCCGATCGCCGTCTCCGAGCGGATCGCGCCGTACCTGCCGCACCCGGTCGTCGTCCGGCGCGAGGACGGCAGCTTCGACCTCGACCAGGACAGGCCGAAGTCGATCGGGCGCCTGCGCGGCTTCCAGGGCAACTACGGGGTGTTCGTGCGCTCCTACGCCTACATCTGCTCGCTGGGGGCGGAGGGCCTGAAGGACGCGAGCACCACCGCGGTGCTGAACGCCAACTACCTGCTCGCGCGCCTGCGCTCGCTGGTCGGCGAGCACCTGCCGCTGGCCTTCGGCGAGCGCTGCATGCACGAGTTCGTGCTGTCCGGCGCGCCGATGAAGAAGGACCTCGGGATCAGGACGCTGGACCTCGCCAAGCGGCTGCTCGACCACGGCTTCCACCCGCCGACGGTCTACTTCCCGCTGCTGGTCGACGAGGCGCTGCTGATCGAGCCCACCGAGACGGAGACCAAGGAGACGCTCGACGCGTTCGCGGAGGCGATCGCCGCGATCGTCCGCGAGGCGGCGCAGGACCCGTCGGTCGCGCGCGACGCGCCGTACACGACGCCGGTGCGGCGCCTCGACGAGGCCGCCGCGGCCAAGCGGCCGGTCATCCGCCAGCCGTTGTAGCCGGGCCCCGGGGCGCCCGTTCGCAACTGCCCGACCGTCGCGGGGTCTAGGTTGTGACAGCAACCATGAGAGGAGGCTTCGCATGCGCATGCGATCGACCGTCGGCCCGCTGATCCTCGCGGCCGCGCTGCTGGCACCGGCATCCCCGGCGAGTGCGGCCTCGTTCGTCGCCAGGCTCAAGGCGCCGACGCACCATCCCAAGGCCGGCAAGAACTGGATGATCACGGTGAGCGCCCGCACCCGCTCTGGCCACAAGCTGCACGCGACGGCGGTCTACAAGTTCCTCTACCAGGGCCAGGTCGTCTCGACGCAGTACCCGAGCCCGCGCCGCCCCGGCGCGCGGCACTCGCCCTACCGCTTCTACGGCAGCTACCGCGACCCGATCCCGTGGCCGGCGCGCGCGGTCGGGCAGCCGCTCGTGTTCCGCGTCGTGGTCAGCGTCCGGGGCCGGGGGACGCGGACCCTCAACTACGCCGTCCGTGTCCGCCGCTGACCGCGGCGCGCGCGTCGTCGTCCGCGACGTGCGGCGCACGCATCCGGGGGGGATCGTCGCGCTCGACGGCGTGTCGCTCGCGCTCGAGCCCGGCGAGTTCGTCGCGCTCACCGGTCCGTCGGGGTCCGGCAAGACCTCGCTGCTGTCGATCGTCGGCGCGCTCGACCGCCCGACGCAGGGGACCGTGGAGGTCGACGGCCTCGCGGTCTCCGGCGGCGGCGAGCGGGCCCGGTATCACCGCGAGGTCGTGGGCTTCGTCTTCCAGCACCACGAGCTGCTCGGGCACCTGTCGGCCAGCGCCAACGTCCAGCTCCCGCTGATCGGCGCCGGCCTCGGCCGGCGCGAGCGCCGCGGGCGGGCCGGCGCGCTGCTGGCCGAGGTCGGCCTCCGCGAGCGCGAGGACGAGCTCGCCGGCCGGCTGTCCGGCGGCGAGCGCCAGCGGGTCGCGATCGCGCGGGCGCTCGCCAACGACCCGTCCCTGCTGCTCGCCGACGAGCCGACCGGCTCGCTCGACAGCGACTCCGCCCGCCGCGTGCTGGACCTGCTCGAGGACGTCCGGCGCCGGCGCGGGATGACGCTGCTCGTGGTCACCTACGACCTGTCGATCGCCGACCACGCCGACCGCGTCCTGCAGCTTCGCGACGGGCGCCTGGTCGCCGACGGCTCCGCGCAGAAGCTACGCGCGGCCGAGCAGCTTGGCGCCTGAGACGCTGGTGCCGCGCCACGCCGGGTACAGCCCGCCCAGGATCCCGATGGCGACCCCGATGACCAGCCCCTGCCAGAGGCTCCGCACCGTGACGTGCGGCGAGACGACGGCCGAGACCCCGAGCGCGTCGTTCAGCTTGCCGGCGCCGATCACCCCCAGCAGCAGGCCGAGCGCCGCGCCGAGCAGGCTCGTCGCGATGCCCTCCCCGAGCACGAGCGCGGCGATGCGCGTGCGCCGCCAGCCGACCGCGCTGAGCAGCGCCAGCTCCCGCTGGCGCTCGAGCACGGCCATGGCCATCGTGTTGGCGACGCCGAGCCCGCCGACGATCAGCGCGAGCGCCCCCACGAGCGAGGTCGCCTTGCCGATCAGGCGGCCGTTGGCACCGGCGCGGACGGCGTCGTCGCCGGTGCCGATGATCTGCGTCCCCGGCAGATCGCGCCGCAGGGCGCGCTTCGCGGCCGCGTGATGGACCTCGGGCGCGAGCTGGACGGCGACCGTGGTCGCGTCGCCGCGGCGGTGCGCCAGCCGCTGCGCGGCACCGAGGTCGATCATCGCGCCGGCGTCCTCGAAGTAGACCCCGGTGTGGTAGACGCCGGAGACGACGAAGCGCCTGCGCTGGATCTTCACCTCCGCGCCGGGCCGGGCCCGCAGCTCGGCGGCGAGCCGGTCGCCGAGCATGACCCCGTCGGCGCCCAGCCGCGGCGTCCCGTCCGTCACGACGGCACGGTTGTGCACGAAGCCGGCGGGGTCCACGCCGAAGACGACCGCCGCGGGGTCCTGGCGCACCGCCTCGATGAGCAGCAGCATCGGCGTGGCCGCCGCCACGTCCGGGCGCCGCTCCAGGCGCGCGGCGAGCGAGGCCGGCAGGATCGACGCCGTCGGGTCGGCGACCTTGGCCTGGAAGATCCCCAGGTCCGCCTGCCCGAGGTGCACGAGCCCCTCGGCGCTGCGCTTGAGGCCCGAGCCGACCGAGAGCAGCGCGACGATCGTGGCCACGCCGAGCGCGATGCCGATCGCGGTGGCGGCGGTGCGCCCGGCATGACGCCAGAGGTTGGTGACCACCAGTCCGAGCACGGCGGCGAACGCTAGCGCCGATGGGCCCACCCCAGCCTTCCGGCCACAGCGCCCAGGACCGGCCGGCAGCGCAGGACGGCGCGCGGGAGCCGCTGGCGCATCGGCGCATGGGCCGGATCGTCCTGCTCGCCCTGCTGGGCATCGCGCTCGTCGCGGGCGTCATCGCCGTGATCGGCCACGTCGCCGAGTACGGCCGGCTGCGCGAGGCGCTGGACCGCATGGACGCCGGCTGGCTGGTCCTCGGCGTCGCGGGCGAGGTCCTGGCCTTCGGCGGCTACGTGCTGGCCTACCGGGCGGTGGCCGGCATGCGGGGCGGCCCCCGGCTCGGGCTCGGCACCACCGCCCACGTGGTCGCGTTGGGGTTCGGCGCGTTCGTCGCCGGGTCGTCGGCCGGCGGACTGGCCGTCGACCTGTGGGCGCTGCACCGCGCGGGCTGCACGGTGCACGACGCCGCGCGCCGGGTCCTCGGGCTCAACACCCTGCAGTGGGCGTGGCTGGCCCTCGCCGCCGGGGCCTGCGGGGTCGTGGCGCTCGCCGGACTGGCGCCCGGGGTGCCCGCCCTGATGGCGCTGGCCTGGATCGGCATCGTCGTCGCGTGCTTCGGCGCGGGGACGTGGGTCAGCGCGCCGCGGCGCGTCGACCGGCTGTCGCGCGTGCATCGGGTGCCCGAGCCGGCGGGCCTGGCGCCGCGGTCGCTCGCGCTCTGGGTGGGGCGCTGGCTGCGCGTCGCGCTGGCCGACGCGATCGGCGGCCTGGTCTTCGTGCGCGAGGTCCTGCGCCACCCGTTGCGCCACCGGGTCGGGGCCGTCGGCTATCCGCTGTACTGGGCGGGCCAGCTGATCGCGCTGGACGTGGCCCTGCGGGCCTTCGACGCCCACGTCGGCGTCGCGGCGCTGGTGCTGGCCTACGCGACCGGCTACGCGGCCAGCGCGCTGCCGCTGCCCGTGGGCGGCGCGGGCGGGATCGACGCCTCGCTGACGCTCACGCTGACGCTCGTGGGCGTCCCGCTGACCCCGGCCCTGCTGGGCGCGGTCGCCTACCGCGGGATGACGTTCTGGCTGCCGGTCGCGCCGGCGCTGCTGCTGCTCGCCGGCGCGCCGCGCCTGGCGCGCGATCTGGACGCGGTCGCCGCCGCATGACTCGCGCAGAGCGCGCCGCATGACTCGCGCAAGAGCGCGCCGCATGACTCGCGCAGGGCGCTCGCATGCGGGGTGCGAGCTCGCCCAGGGGGCTCGCTCGCACGCCATGCGGCACCTCCGCGGCGGCCGCGGGAACGGGGGCGGGACGTGAGTGCTCGGTCGGGGCGGCTGTACGAGCTGGTCGGCGCGGGGATGGCGGGGTGGTCGCGCGCCGTGCACCGCGGGGTCGCGGTGGGGATCGAGCGGCTGCGGCTGGAGCCCGGGGTCGTGCTGGCCAGCACCCATCCCAGCGACGCCGACCCGCCCGTCGTCGCCGGGGCGCTGTACCGCGACGGCCGCCTCTGGCGCCATCCCGAGCGCGTCCGGCCCGCCTTCGCCGTGCGCAACGACCTGCTCCTGCCCGGTTTTCTCGCCGGCTACCCGCCGTGGATGCCGGCCTGGGCGCGCCGGGCGCTGTACCCGGTCGGCATCGGCCCGATCCTCACCGGTCACCTGCTGTGCCTGCCCGTGCGCTTCTCCGACCGCCTACGCCTGGTCGAGGCCCTGCGGGCGTGCCCGGACGCCGAGCTCGCCGCGGTCCTGCCGCCCGTCCGCGCCGCGGCGCTCGCCGCGCGCGCGCGTGACCGGGGGCTCCCGCTGCCGGGGCGCGCGCGCGACGTGCTCCGCGGCGAGTACGCGGACCTGCTGTGGGCGGTCGTCGACCGCGAGCAGCTCGCCGATCCCGCGTTCACGGCCATGTGGGCGCAGCACGCCGCGCGGAGCATGGGCGACCTGCGCGCGCTCGGCGAGCACCTGCGCGGTGGCGGGACGCTCGTGATCTTCCCCCCCGGCTTCCCGGCGCCGGCCGGCGGCATCCCCCCGCTGGACCCCCGGGCGGGACGGCTGCTGCACGCCATGCGCCCGCGGGCGCTGCAGCCGCTCGCCGTGGTCTACGACCCGCTCGCGGGGCGTCGCGAGCGCGCGTTCCTGGGCATCGGCGAGGCGATCGCGCCGCCGCCGCGGCGCGACGCGGCGCGCTACGTGCTGACCGCCCTGCGCCGAGCGGCGCCGCTCACCGGCGGGCTGGTGGTCGCCGACCTGGCGCTGCACGGCGATGGC
>JAICJK010000578.1 GCA_025928415.1 Solirubrobacteraceae bacterium
CTCGTCCGCGCCCTCCCGGGCCCCGTCCCCCTCCCCGCCGGCCGCAGCGGCCCCGGTCTCCGTGCCCGGCGTCCCGCACGTCCCGGCGGTCGAGCTGCCTGCGTCGCCCCCGGCGGCGATGCCCCCGGTCACCGCGCCGGGCGCCCCGCCGGTCGTGGCGCTTCCGCCGCGGACGCCGCCGGCCGCGGGCCGCGGCCCGGTGTCGCAGGTCGGCGCCGTCACCGGCAGCGCCGTCGCCGGGACCACCCAGGTCGCCGGGGGCGTCGTCGGGACGGTCAGCCCGGCCGCGGGCCGGACGGTCACCGCGACCGGCCAGGCGGCCGGCGACACCCTCGCCGGCCTCACGCGCGCCGTCGACCAGGTGGTCGGCGGCCTGCTGGGCGGGCGGTAGCGCCCGACCGCGACCGCGCCCTCGCGGTCGTCAGGCCCGCGGGGAGGCCAGCAGCACGGCGGTCGCCTCGTCGGCGGGCAGCGGGCGGGAGAAGTGGTAGCCCTGGCCCAGCGGGCAGCCGAGGGCGAGCAGCGCCTCGAGCTGGTCGAGGCGCTCGATGCCCTCGGCGACCGTCCGCAGGCCGAGCGCGCGGCCCAGCGAGAGGATCGCCGCGGCGATCGTCCCCTCGCGGCCCTCGTGGCCGAGGTCCGCGGTGAAGCCGCGGTCGATCTTCAGGACGTCGACCGGGAACGAGCGCAGGTGCGCGAGCGACGAGTAGCCGGTGCCGAAGTCGTCGATCGCCAGGCGCACGCCGAGGCCCTTGAGCGCGTCGAGCGTGTCGGCGGTGGCCTGCCCGACCTCCATCACGGTCCGCTCGGTGATCTCGATGACGAGCTGTCCGGGGCGCACGCCGCCGGCGGACAGCGCCTCGCCGACGACGGGGACGAGGTCGGGCTGGACGAGCTGGCGGGGCGACAGGTTCACGCTGAGCGCCAGGTCGCTGCGCCCCGTCGCGAGCTGCCAGCGGCCGAGCTGGCGGCAGCCCTGCTCGAGCACCCAGCGGTCGATCCGCCCGATCAGCCCGATCTCCTCGGCGAGCTCGACGAAGGCGGCGGGCCCGAGCAGCCCGCGCTGCGGGTGCTCCCAGCGCACGAGGGCCTCGAAGCCCTCGACGCGCAGCGTCGCCAGGTCCACGATCGACTGGTAGAAGATCCGCAGCTCGCCGCGGTCCAGCGCGCGGCGCAGCGCGCTCTCGGTCGCCAGCCGCTCTCGGGCGACGCGGCGCATGTCGTCGTCGAAGACCTCGATGCGGGCCTTGCCGCGCTCCTTGGCGCGGTACATCGCGGCGTCGGCGTCGCGGATCAGGTCCTCGGGGCGCTCGCCGCCGTTCGGCGACAGCGCGATCCCGATGCTCGCGTCGAGGAACACCTCCCCCTCCGTCAGCACGAACGGCTCCCCGAAGCGGTCGAGCAGGCGCTCGGCGACGAGCTCGGCGTCCTCCTGCCCGTTGAGGTCCTCGCACAGCACGGTCAGCTCGTCGCCGCCGAAGCGCGCGAGCGTGTCCGACGGTCGGAGGCCCTCGCTGAGGCGCGTCGCGACGTCGATCAGCAGCCGGTCGCCGGCGGAGTGGCCGAGCGAGTCGTTCACGACCTTGAAGCGGTCGAGGTCGAGGAACAGCACGCCGACCCCGGTGCCGCGGCGCCGTCCGCGGGCCAGCGCCTGGGTCAGGCGGTCGAGGAACAGCGCGCGGTTGGGCAGGCCCGTCAGCGCGTCGTGCAGCGCCTGGTGGGTCAGCTCGGCGGCGGCCCGCCGGTGGTCGGTGACGTCCTCGATCGTGCCGACGTACTGCAGCGCCCCGTCGTTCTCGTCGGTGACCGGCGCCACCGACAGCCGCAGCCAGCGGACGTCGCCGGCGCGGCGCAGGATGCGCGTCTCGGCGTTGACGGGCTGCCGGAGCGCCGTCGCCTCCATGGTCCGCTCCACGAACGCCGCGCGGTCCTCGGGGTGGACGCGGGACAGCCAGGCCAGCCCGGTGCGCTCGTCCTCGCCGAGCTCGAAC
>JAICJK010000360.1 GCA_025928415.1 Solirubrobacteraceae bacterium
GAGACGCAGGCGCCGCACTGGATGCAGGCCATCGACTGCGTGAAGTCGACCATCGCCTCGCGGTCGACGAGGTACTCGCGCTCCGGGATCGGCTGCTTGTTGATCAGCCACGGCGTGACGCGCTGGATCTTCTTCCAGTGCACCGCGTCCATGTCCACGATCAGGTCCTTGAGCACGGGCATGTTGCCCATCGGCTCGACCTCGATGACGCCGTCGGCCGAGGTCAGCATCGCCGCGTCGAGGTGCGTGTGGCAGGCCAGCCCGGGCTGCCCGTTGATGCGCACGCCGCACGAGCCGCAGATCGCCGCCTTGCACGAGCAGCGGATGCCGATCGAGCCGTCGAAGCGCGCCCTGGCCTGGAGGATCGCCTCCAGCACCGAGCGGTGCGGCTGCAGCGAGATCGTGTGCTCGTCCCAGTAGGGAGCCTCGCCGCTCTCCGGGTCGTAGCGTCGCAGGCGCAGCGTGAAGTCGCGCGCGGGCTTGTGGGTCTCGGCCATCAGATGGACTCCTCGTTCGCAGCCACTAGTACTTGCGCTCCTCGGGCTGCCACTGGGTGATCGTCACGGGGGCGTATCCGACCTGCGGCGCGCCGTCCCCGTTCATGGACGTGGTGATGTGCTTGAGCCACTCGGCGTCGTTGCGCTCCGGGAAGTCGGTGCGGTACTGCGCCCCGCGGGACTCCTTGCGGTGCAGCGCGGCGACGACCATGCACTCGGCCGCGTCGAGCATGTACCCGAGCTCGATCGCGCCGAGGACGTCCTGGTTGAAGACGGTGCCGCGGTCGTCGATGCAGGCGCTCTTGGCCTCCTCCTTGAGGCGCTGGACGACCTCGAGGGCCTCTTGCATCCCGGCCTCGTCGCGGAAGACGGCCATGTGGCGGTTCAGCGTCGTGCCGAGCTCGTCCTTGATCTCGGAGATCCGCCGGCCGCTGCTCGGGCGGGCGATGATCTCGCGGATCCACGCCTCGTCCTCGCGCAGCCGCGCGTCGGAGGCGGTCGGCATCGGGCGGCTCTGCGCGCGCTCGGCGGCGTGCTCGCCGGCGCGGCGCCCGAAGATCAGGGTGTCGAGCAGCGAGTTCGCGCCCAGGCGGTTGCCGCCGTGGACCGACACGCAGGCGACCTCGCCGGCGGCGTAGAGGCCTTCGACCTCGGTGGCGCCGTGGATGTCGGTCTTGATCCCGCCCATGATGTAGTGCTGCCCGGGGCGAATCAGGATCGGCTCCTTGGTGATGTCGGTCCCCGCGAAGTCCTTGCCGATGTTGACGATCTCGCGGAGGGCCTCGAGCGTGCGCTTCCTCGGGACGACGGTGATGTCCAGGTAGATGCCCGAGCCGTCCTCGCCGACACCCCGGCCCTCGTTGATCTCGATCTGCTCGGCGCGCGAGACCACGTCCCGGGAGGCGAGCTCCATCTTGTTCGGCGCGGACTTCTCCATGAACCGCTCGCCGTTCGCGTTGAGCAGGTGCGCGCCCTCGCCGCGGGCGCCCTCGGTGATCAGGAAGCCGTTCTCCACCAGCGTGGTGGGGTGGTACTGGATCATCTCCATGTCCATCAGCGGCGCGCCGACCCGGAGGGCCTGCGCCATCCCGTCGGCGGTGCAGATGAGCCCGTTGGTGGTGGGCTTGAAGCACTGCCCCGCGCCCCCGGAGGCCAGGATCACGTTCTTGGCGTTGAACGTCTCCATCTTCCCGGTGCGCAGGTCGCGGGCCACGCAGCCCACGCACGCGCCGTCGTCGTCGAGCAGCAGCGAGGTCGTGAACCACTCCTCGTAGCGGTCCACCGTCTCGTGGTACTTCAGGAGCTGCTCGTAGAGCACGTGCAGGATCGCCTGCCCGGTGATGTCGGCGACGTAGGCGGTGCGGTTCATCGAGGCGCCGCCGAAGGCGCGCAGGTCCAGCTCGCCCGTGTCGTTGCGGTGGAAGGTGACGCCGATGTGCTCGAGGTGCATGACCTCCTTGGGCGCCTCCTCGCACATGACCTCGATCGCGTCCTGGTCGCCGAGGAAGTCCGAGCCCTTGACGGTGTCGTAGGCGTGCGAGCGCCAGTCGTCGGCGGGGTTGATCGCGGCGTTGATGCCACCGGCGGCCGCGACGGAGTGGGAGCGCACGGGATGGACCTTGCTCATGATGGCCACGGTCACGCCGGCGTCGGCGGCGGCGAGAGCGGCGCGCTGGCCGGCCAGGCCGGCGCCGATGATGAGCACGTCGTGTGAGGGCATGAGGACGTTCCGATCGGGGTGCGGGGCGACGCACTCTATAGGTCGGGTGCCCGCGTCTAGGCGCTGGCCGCGAGGGCCCGGCGGACCTGCTCGACGGTGACCATCCCGCACAGGTGCCCGTCGGGGTCCACGACGGCCAGGGCCCCGAGCGCGCGCAGCGGCACGGAGGCCAGCAGGTCGCCCAGCGCGGCGTCCGGGGCGACGCGGAAGGAGGCGTCCGCGTCGGCCAGCTCGCCCGCCGACAGGGTGGGCTGCCCGTCGCTCAGCGCGCCGTCGACGCGGTCGGCGCGCAGCAGGCCGACCAGGCGCCGGCCGTCGTCGACCACCGGGAAGAAGGCGGACCCGTAGCGGCCGAACCACGCGTCCTGGGCCTCCAGCGCGGGGACGTCGGCGGGCATCGCGACGGGCGCGGGGTCCATGAGGTCGGCGACGGTCACCCCGGAGATGCGCTCCTGGAAGTCCGAGGACACGACGGCCGCGCGGGCGCTCTGGGACATGAACCAGCCCAGGACCATGAACCACAGCCCGTCGAACAGCGTCCCGCGGATCGCGAGCGCGATGCCGACCGCGATCAGCAGGTAGGCGAAGCCCTGGCCCAGGCGCGCGGAGAAGCGCAGGCCCCGCGTCCGCTCGCCCGTGGCCTTCCACGCCGCGGCCATGGCGATCCGGCCGCCGTCCAGCGGGTAGGCGGGGATCAGGTTGAAGACGAGCAGCAGCGCGTTGATGCCGCCCAGGAAGCCCAGCAGCGCGAGCGCCGGGGTCACCGCGGTCACCTGCAGCGTCGCGATGTCGAGCACCGAGCCCGACGCGGACGCCAGCAGCCCGGCGACCAGGCAGCCGGCGATCACCGCGAGCGTCACCGCGGGGCCGGCGGCGGCGACCTTGAACTCGCGCCCCGGCGTGTCCGGGTCGCGGCCGAGCTTGGCCAGCCCGCCGAAGAACCACAGGTCGATGCCGGTGATCGGCACGTCGTAGCGGCGCGCGACCACCGCGTGACCGAGCTCGTGGACGACGAGCGAGGCCTCGAACAGCAGCGCGCCGGCCACCGCGCACAGGAAGGCCTGGGTGTCCGAGCCGTCCAGCACGTCGGCGAAGTAGCCGGTGAGCAGGTAGATCAGCAGGAACAGCACGAAGAACCAGCTCGGCGTCGCGCCGATGCGGATCCCGAGGATCCGGCCGAGCCGGACTGTGGAGCGACCCCCCATCACGGCACATTCGCCTGGCGGCTCATGTGCTTGGACGAATCCGGCTGCGCCGTCTTCGTCCGGCTTGTGGGAGCTCCCCAGCTCGTGGCGACGCTCATGGGATGAGGTAGAACGGGTTCGGCAGCTTGAAGGCCCGCTTGGCGTGGCCGCCGGCGAGGTCGGACTCCTGGTCGCCGACGTTGGCGAGGATCGTGTAGCCGCGGCGCTCGATCCGCGCGCGCTCGCGGGACTTGTAGGCGATCGTGCTCTCGCCGCTGCTGAACGAGATGCCGGCC
>JAICJK010000516.1 GCA_025928415.1 Solirubrobacteraceae bacterium
CGCGCGAGGTCCTCCCGGCGGACGACCGCGCCGGGGCGGCCGGCCAGCGCGGCGAGGAGCCGGAACTCGGTGGGCGTGAGCGGGACGTGCGCGTCCCCGGAGGCGACGGCGTGGCGCACCGGATCGAGGCGCAGGTCGCCGACCACCGTCGCCGGGCTGGCCGAGGAGCGGCGCAGCAGCGCGTGCAGCCGGGCGACGAGCTCGTCGAAGGCGAACGGCTTGGTGAGGTAGTCGTCGCCGCCGGCGCTGAAGCCGGCCAGGCGGTCGGTGACGGCGTCGCGGGCGGTGAGGAACAGGACGGGCGCGAGCGTCCCGCGCGCGCGGAGGGCCTGACAGACGTCGCGGCCGTCGGAGTCCGGAAGGCCGACGTCGATCACGAGGGCGTCCGGGCCCGCCTCGGCGGCGGCCAGGGCGCTCGCGCCGTCGGCGGCGGTGGCGACCTCGAAGCCCTCCTCGGCCAGCCCGCGCCGCAGCAGCGACCGGAGGTCGGCGTCGTCCTCCACCACGAGCAGGCGCAGCGCGGGCATCGGGCCTGGATGATGACCCACAGGCCTCGGACCACCGGCCGGCTCGCCCCCGCGCATCCCCCGAGCGTGGCCCGCGCCACCTGACAGCCGCCTGAACGGCGCCGTCCGTCGGCGGACGCCGCGGCCTCCAGGCGCACGGGCGGTCGCTTCCTGGGTAACACAAGGCCCAGCAAGCGATGCCGAAGAAGGAGACCCTCGTGACCGGAGAACCGCCGACCGGCCCCGGCTCAGGCCCCGGAGGACAACCGGCCGCAGGACCTGGCCGACGCCGAGGGCAGCGGAACCTCGACGCGCCGGACGAGCGCCTGCGCGGCCCGATCGACGCGGCCGACCCCCGGTACGACCCCAGCTGCCGCCCCGGCTCGGGGCGGCGCACGTCGCGAGCCGCCCGCCGGCTGCTCCCGGCGGCCGGCGGCTGGCTGATCGCCGTCCCGTTCGTCCTCGGCCCGACCGGCGACGCCGCGGACTTGAGCGACGTCGTGTGCGGCGCGCTCGTGGTCGTGCTCGCCGTCGCCCTGCTGGGCGGCGCTTCCCGCAGGCTGGGCCACGTCGTCGCGCTCGCCGGGCTCTGGGTCTCGGCCTCGGTCCTGTGGCTCGACGCCTCCCCGGCGGTGGGCTGGAACGACTTCCTGCTCGGCGCCGCGCTGCTGGCGCTGGGCCTGCTGAGCGATCCGAGGCGGCGGTTGATCGCCGGCCATCCGCGCTCCGACCCCGCGCTGCACCCCTGAGCCCCGGGGCCGCGGCCGGGTAGCCTGCCGCGGTGCCCGCCCGCCCCATCCGGGTCCTCCCCGCCACCGCCGTGCGCGACGGCGTCCGAGCGATCCGCCGCGAGGCCGGCGTGCCGGACGGCTTCGACCCCCACGTGCAGGCCGAGGCCGCGCGCTCCGCGCACGTGGCGCACAGCGCCGGCCGGGTCGACCTCCCGTTCGCGACGATCGACCCGCCCGGGTCGCGCGACCTCGACCAGGCCATGCACATCGAGCGCCGCGGGGACGGCCACCGCGTCCGCTACGCGATCGCCGATGTCGGCTCGTTCGTCGCGCCGGGCGGGGCCCTCGACGGCGACACCCACGCGCGCGGGGTGACCGTCTACGCGCCCGACGCGAACGCGCCGCTGCACCCCCCGGTGCTCTCGGAGGGGTCCGCGAGCCTGCTGCCCGGGCAGTGGCGGCCGGCCGTGCTGTGGACGCTCGACCTCGACGCCCGCGGCGAGCTCATCGCCACCCACGTCGCCCGCGCGGAGGTCCGCAGCGCGGCCCGGCACACCTACGAGGACGTGCCGGCGGAGCTCGCGGCGCTGCTGCGCGAGGTCGGCGAGCGCCGGACGGCGCTCGAGCGCGCCCGGGGCGGCGTGCGCCTCGCCGTGCCCGAGCAGGAGGTCGTCCGGGACGGCGGCGCGTGGACCGTGCACTACCGCGTGCCGCTGGCCACCGAGGACTTCAACGCGCAGATCTCGCTGCTCACCGGGATGGCCGCCGCGGCGCTGATGCTGCGCGCCGGGACCGGGATCCTGCGCACCCAGCCGCCGCCCGACGACCGCTCGCTCGCCCGCCTGCGCCGCCAGGCCCAGGCGCTCGGGGTGCCGTGGCCGGCCGGGATGCCCTACCCGGAGCTCGTGCGCGGCCTGGACCCGGCGCGGCCCGCGCACGCCGCGCTGATGCACGAGGCGACCGGCGTCGGGCGCGGCGCGGGCTACACCGCCTTCGACGGCGCGCCGCCCACCGAGCACGGGCACTTCGCGATCGCCGCCGACTACGCCCACGCGACCGCGCCGCTGCGGCGCCTGCAGGACCGCTACGTCTCGGAGTGCTGCCTGGCGGCCTGCGCGGGCACGCCGGTGCCGGACTGGGTCC
>JAICJK010000569.1 GCA_025928415.1 Solirubrobacteraceae bacterium
AGGACCGCGCGCGCTACGAGGGCGTGGAGCGGGAGGTCGCCGACGAGCTCGCCGCCTACCTGCTCGAGCACGCGCGCCGCGAGCGCCTCGCGCTGGTGTCCCGGCCGGTGATCGGCTTCGAGACCGACGAGCGCCTCACGCTCGGCGAGTTCGGCATCCAGGCGCGGCTGGTCCGCCAGGCCGAGCCGCCGGCGGCCGGCGCGGCGCCCGCCGCCGACGTGGAGCAGGGCGACCACGGCCACACCATGGTCTACTCCTCCGCCGTGCGCGTGCAGGAGGAGCTCCAGACCGAGCGCGCCGCGCGCCGCGGGGCCGCACCGCCGCGCGCCTTCGTCGTCGCGGAGGGCAAGCGCATGACCGTGCCGGCCGCCGGCGCGGTGATCGGCCGCAGCCGCGACTGCGAGGTGGTCCTCGCGGATTCGAACGTCTCCCGTCGCCATGCCGAGGTGCGGCCCTCCGGATCGGGCTGGACGATCGCCGACCTGGGGTCGACCAACGGCGTCCGGGTCAACGGCCGGCCGGTGACCGGCGCGGCGCCGCTGCAGGGCGGCGACCGCGTGGAGCTGGGCACCGTCCCCGTGCGCTTCGAGGTCGGCTGACGTGACCGACCCCGTCTCCGTCCTGCTCAAGTACGGCTTCCTGGCCGTCCTGTACCTGTTCCTGCT
This sequence comes from Solirubrobacteraceae bacterium, assembly GCA_025928415.1. Taxonomy (GTDB): domain Bacteria; phylum Actinomycetota; class Thermoleophilia; order Solirubrobacterales; family Solirubrobacteraceae; genus Paraconexibacter. Next base: position 666 of record JAICJK010000569.1, read on the forward strand.
GTGGGTCTCGCGCAGCGCGCTGAAGGACCTCCGCCGCTCCAACGCGCAGCTCTCGGCGCCCGGGCCGGGCTGGGACGCGCCGCCCGACGCGACCGCGATGCACGCGTCGCCGGCCTCCGCGGCGGAGCTCGAGGCGCTCGACCCGCGCCTGGTCGTCGAGCGGGCGCCCGGGCACACCGCGGGGATGGAGTACGAGATCGGCCAGGGCGCGGTGCTCGGCCGCGGCGACCAGGCGGAGATCCGGCTCGAGGACCCGTTCGCGTCCTCCCGGCACGCCCGCCTGGTGCGCCAGGGCAGCGCCCTGGTCCTCGAGGACCTCGGGTCGACGAACGGGACCTACCTCAACGAGGAGCTGCTCGGCGGCCCCCAGCCCCTGCACCCCGGCGATCGCGTGCGCATCGGCGACAGCGAGTTCACCTACATGGAGGGCGGCTAGCGCCCGTGCTGATCGTCGCCGAGCACTTCGAGCGCACGGACACCGGCCGGCAGCGCCGGGCCAACGAGGATGCGAAGTTCGCCCGCTCGCCGCTGTTCGCGGTGGCCGACGGCATGGGCGGCGCGCAGGCCGGCGAGGTGGCCTCGGGCGTCGCGATCGCCGCGCTGGAGCCGGGGCTGCCCGAGGGCCCGGGGTCGGCGGAGGAGCGCCTGGCCGGGCTGGTCGCCGACGCCAACGAGCAGATCCACGAGCTCTCGCGCAGCGACGACGACCACGCCGGCATGGGGACCACGCTCACCGCGGCGTACGTCGGGGAGCACGACGTCGCGATCGCCCACGTCGGCGACTCGCGGCTGTACTGCCTGCGCGGGGAGCGCTTCGAGCGCCTCACGCGCGACCACTCGCTGGTCGAGGAGCTCGTCCAGGAGGGCAAGCTGACTCCGGAGGAGGCCGACGAGCACCCGCAGCGCAACATCATCACGCGGGTGCTCGGCCCCGAGCGCCAGGTGCTGGTCGACCACATGAGCTGGCGCGCGCAGCCGGGGGACGTCTACCTCATCTGCTCCGACGGGCTGACCTCGATGGTCCCGGAGGCGCGCGTGGCGGAGATCCTGCGCGACGCGAGCGGCCTGCGCGCCGCGGGCCAGGCGCTCGTCGACGCCGCCAACGACGCCGGGGGCCGCGACAACATCACGGTCGTCCTGTTCCGCCTCGAGGAGGTCGCGACGGGCCCCGGCGCCGCCGACCGCGATGCGTCGCAGGTCACGGCGGTCGGCGCCGCCGTCCCCTACGCCGAGCTCGACGCGGCGCACTGTCCCGCGCGGAAGCGGAAGCGTCGCCGTACCGGAACTACATTTTGCGGTCCGTGGGCGTCGAACCGGCGGTCCAGGCGGACGTTACGAGCCTGCCCGTGGAGACCGGCGACATTCTCCTGCTC
>JAICJK010000287.1 GCA_025928415.1 Solirubrobacteraceae bacterium
CAGCGGCGGCCTCGGCGTCGGCGCCGTGCTCGGCGCCGGCGCCGGGCGGCCCGCGGCGGTGACGGCCGCCGGGGCGGGCGCCGCTCAGGCGGGAACCATCACGCCCGCGCCGTCGTGGGCGCGCGCGCAGACCTGGTCGCGGCCGCGCTTCTTGGCCTCGTACAGGGCCAGGTCGGCCTCGGCGAAGACGACCTCGTAGTCGAACTCGCCGGGCCGGGAGGCGCTGACGCCGAAGGAGATCGTGACGAGCAGCCCGGCGCTCGGCGCGTCGCTGATCGCGCGGCGCAGGTCCTCGGCGATCGCGGTCGCCCGCTCGCAGTCGGCGCCGGGCACGACCACCAGGAACTCCTCGCCGCCCAGGCGGTAGGCGAGGTCGTAGGCGCGCAGCTGCTTGCGGATCCGGTAGGCGACGTCCTTCAGGACGGCGTCCCCGGCGGCGTGGCCGTGGCCGTCGTTGACGGACTTGAAGCGGTCCAGGTCGCCCACGATCAGGGCGACGGGCTGGTTGACGACCGCCGCCTGCTGCGCGAGCTCGGCCGTCCGGGTCGTGAGCGCGTTGCGGTTGAGCATGCCGGTCAGCGGGTCGATGACGGCCTCGCTGCGGTGCTCGACGTCAGAGCGCATCAGCGCGACGGACAGCAGCGCCACCGCGCCGAGCATGGCCAGGGGGAAGGCGAGCTTCTCCGGGTGGGCCAGGACGACCGACGGGTCGACGCCGAGCGTGACGATGACCATGAGCGCGCCCGAGAACAGGACCCCGGCGGTGACGCCGCGCGTGCCGTAGCGGGCCGGCAGCGTGCACACCGGGATGACCAGCCAGGCGACCGACGCGGCATCGGGGCCGCCGGTCAGCGCGACGCTCGCGGCGATCACGAGCTGCGCGAGGATCCACGCGGCGGCCATCGGGAACTCCGGGTGGCACGTGCGCTCGAGGAAGCGGTCGACGAGGGCGAAGCCCAGCCCCGCGATGGCCAGCGGCAGCAGCGTCCACCAGCCGACCCAGGGCCCGCAGATGAGCAGCGCGACGGCCAGCAGGCCGAACGCCGCGGTGCGCACCGGCTTGATGCGCTCCTCCATGTCCAGGAGCCGCTCGCGCTCAGCGGCGCTCGAGCACAGCCACGTGGGACCGCCCTCATTCGCGTTCATGGGCGCTTTCATCGGCGTACCTGCACTGAACTTGACCTTTCGGTCAGCTGCGCACGACGTCTGTCGGCACGGCGAGCCGCAGCGCGATCTGCGCGGGATCGCGGACCAGCACGCCACCGGGGCCCGGCACCGTCTCGTGCCCGGCGCCGGCCGCGCCGGCGACGGCGCGGTCGCGCGCGGCGGCGTCGGGGAAGACGAGCGTCGCCTCCTGCAGCGCGGCCGCGCCCGGCGGCGGCGGCCCCGCCGCCAGGCTGTTCCAGGTGTTCACGCCGACGTCGTGGTGGTAGCCGCCGGTCGACAGGAACGCCGCCTGGTCGCCCATGCGCAGCATGAGATCGAGCCCGAGCGCACCGCCGTAGAAGGCGACGGCATCGGGCACCGAGGCGACCTGCAGGTGGACGTGGCCCATCCGCGTGGCGTCCGGGAGGCCGTCGAAGCCGGGCTCGTCGACGGCGCGCAGCAGGTCCTCGAGGTCGAGCGGGAACGTCGTCAGCAGCAGCTCGCCACCGGGCCCGCGCCAGCGCTCGCGCGGGCGGTCGGCGTAGATCTCGATCCCGTGCAGGTCGGGGTCGCGCAGGTAGAGCGCCTCGCTGACCGCATGGTCGGAGGCGCCGGTGAGCGACAGCTCCTCGCGCAGCGCGTGCGCCAGCCAGCGGGCCAGCGCGGCGCGCGTCGGGACGAGCAGCGCGAAGTGGAACAGCCCGGTCGCCCGCGGCGCGGGGCGGGCGCCCGGCAGCTCGTCGAGGACCAGCAGCTCGCCGCCGCCCGTCCCGAGCCGCGCGGTCGCGCCGGCGCGCTCGAGGACCCGCAGCCCGACCGCCCGCTCGTAGTAGGTCACCGACCGATCCAGGTCGGCGACGGTCAGGCGGACGGGGCCGGGCCGCATGCGGTCCTCAGGCCGGCGTGATCGAGGCCTGCAGGCGGCGCATGCCCCGCAGCCAGCGGTCGTAGTCGTCGGCCTTGCGCCGGAAGAACTCGAGCACCTCCGGATGCGGCAGCACGAGGAAGCGCTCCTCGCGCAGTGCGGCGACGACCGCGTCGGCGACCTGCTCGGGCTCGAGCACGGCGCCGGCGGCGGTGACCGCGCGCGTCGCCATCTGCTGGTCGTCGGTGCGGTCTTGGGCGTCGGCGCCGAGCAGCGGCGTGTTGACCCCCATCGGGCACAGGCAGCTCACGCCGATCCCGCGGTCCCCGTAGGTCACCGACAGCCACTCGGCGAACGCCAGCGCCGCGTGCTTGGTCACGGCGTAGGGCGCGGAGCCGATCTGGGTCAGCAGGCCCGCGGCCGACGCCGTGGACAGGAAGTACCCGCGCCCGCGCTCCAGCCAGCCGGGGACGAGCCGGCGCGCCGCGATGACGTGGGCGCGCACGTTGACGGCCAGGGCCAGCTCCCAGTCCTGCTCCGGGGTCGTCACGTCCGTGCCGATCGCGACGCCCGCGTTCGCGCAGAACAGGTCGACGGGGCCGAAGGCGTCCTCGGCGCGGGCGAGCAGCGCGCCGACGTGGGCGTCGTCGGCCACGTCGCCGCCGATGCCCAGCCCGCACGCGCCGATCTCGGCGGCCACGGCCTCGGCGCCGGCGGCGTCGAGGTCGGCGACGACGACGCCTCGCGCGCCCTCGTCGGCCGCCCGCAGCGCGAGCGCCCGGCCGATCCCCGAGGCCCCGCCCGTCACCACGACCACCGCCTGCTCGAGCTCCATGCCGCCAGCCTCGCACACCGCGCGCGCGGGGTGACCGTCTAGGGTCGTCGCGGTGGCCGCCGCCGTCAGCAGCTCGCCGCCCGCCGGCTGGCGCGCCTCCCCCCGCGTGCTGGCGCGGCTGCTCGCCGGCCTGTGGCTGTTCGGCACCGGGGACGCCCTCGTCGTCTCGGCGGGGCTCGGCAACTCGCCGTGGACGGTGCTCGCGCAGGGCCTGTCGCGGCAGACGCCGCTGTCGATCGGCGAGGCGACGATCGCCGTGAGCTTCGTCCTGCTGGCGATCTGGATCCCGCTGCGCGTGCGCCCGGGCCTCGGCACGCTGCTCAACGCGATCCTCGTCGGGGTCGCCCTCGACACGACGCTGGCGCTCCTGGGGCATGCGCCGCTCGGGCTGCGGGTCGCCGAGCTCGCGGCCGGCATCGCCCTGGTCGGCGTCGGCAGCGGGCTCTACCTGGGGGCCGCGCTGGGCCCCGGCCCGCGGGACGGGCTGATGATGGGGCTGCACCACCGCACCGGGCGCCCGGTCGCGCTGCTGCGCGGGGCGATCGAGGTGACCGCGCTCACCGCGGGCGGGCTGCTGGGCGGCACGGTCGGGATCGGGACGCTCGCGTTCGCGCTGCTCGTCGGGCCGGCGGTGGCGGCCGGGCTGCGGCTGCTGCGGGCCCTGTGAGGGCCTTGCCTCGGGGTCCGGCGCGAATGCTGCGCCGGACCCCAAGGTCGCACTACGCGGCTCTGGCGGTGAGGACGCCACCACAGTGCGGGCAGCTCGCCCGCTGGGTGACGCGCTCAGCAGCCCAGAGCCGCAGGCAGCCTCGGCATAGGAAGCGCATGGCGCTCCTCCTTTCCCCGGCTCGGCGTCGATGCCTGCACCGGGCTGGAGCCGGCGGCGCCCGGTTTGGCGCGCCTGGCTCGTCCTGCAGCCGACACTCTAGCGGTCGGTGCGGCGGCCCCGGTCGCTGCGGCCCCGGGCCACCCGGCCGCAGACCAGGTACTCGGCGCCGGGCGCGAACGGCCAGCGCCAGAACGCGGTGTCGAGGAGCTCGGCCTCCGCCCGGCGCAGCGCGGCCTCGGCGTCGCACCCGTAGGCGGGGCTGCCGCCGCGCACGAGCGCCCGGGCCGCGTCGGGCCCCTCCCGCGCGGCGCAGGCCAGGACGGCGTCCAGCGTGAAGGGCTGCGGGTGCCCAGCCCACCAGCCCAGGACGTCGTCGACGATGACGAGCACGCCGCCGGGCGCGGAGGCCAGCAGCCGGGCCACGACGGCGTCGGTCAGCGCCTGCCCGCCGCCGAGCAGCGCGCGGTCGATCGCCGCGCCGTCGAGCCCTGCGTCGCGCAGGGCCGGGTAGGCGAGCTGGCTGAGCACCGCATCGGCGACGACGACGTCGTAGGGCG
>JAICJK010000581.1 GCA_025928415.1 Solirubrobacteraceae bacterium
CCGCGCCGCACACCCGCGCGCCGCTGCCGCTGGGCCGCGTGCCGGCGGTCGCCCTGGGCCTGCTGACGCTCACCGCCCCCGGGCCCGGCTTCGGCGAGCCGTTCGCCTGGCTGCCGCTCGGCCTCGGGCTGCTCGGCGTCGCCGCCGTCGCCGCCGGCGCGGCGCTGATCCTCGAGCCGCTGCGCCCGCAGCGGCTCTCCGGCGCCGTGGAGCGCGGCCGCGCCGCGGTGCTCGTGCGCCGCCACGGCACCGACACGCTGAGCGCGTTCAAGCTGCGCCGCGACCTGCAGCGGCGCTGGTCGCCCGACGGGCGCGCGATGGCGGCCTTCCGCGTGCAGTCCGGCGCCCTGCTGCTCGCGGGCGATCCCGTCGGCCCCGCCGGGGCGATCCCCGCGCTGCTGGCCGACCTCGTCGCCTACGCGCGCGCCCATGGCCTGGCCTTCGGCGCGGTCGGCGCCAGCGAGGGCTTCGCGGCCGTCGCGCGCCGCGCGGGCCTGCGCTCGCTCTACCTGGGCGACGAAGCGCTGCTCGACACCGGCCCGGTGCGCCTGGAGGGCAAGGACCGCAAGACGCTGCGCAAGGCCGTCCGGCGGGTGGCCCGCAACGGGTACGCCGCGGAGCTGCGGCCGGTCGGCGCCCTCGACCGCGGCACGTTGGCTGCTCTCGAGGCGGTCAGCGAGGACTGGCGCGACGGGGCGCCCGAGCGCGGCTTCTCGATGGCGCACGACGCGCTCGCCGACGAGCTGCTGCCCGACGCTCTGGTGGTGCTGGCGCGGGACGCCGGCGGCCGCGTGCGCGGCTTCCTGCAGTTCGTCCCGGTCTTCGGGCGCTCGACGGTCTCACTCGGCTTCATGCGGCGCGAGAAGGACACGCCCAACGGGCTGACGGAGTTCCTCGTCGTCGAGGCCGCGCGCCTGCTGGGCGAGGCCGGCATCGCCGAGTTCTCGCTGAACTTCTCCGCCTACGGGCGCTGGCTGCGCGCGCCCGCGACGCTGCTCGAGCGCGCCTCGGCCCGCGTGCTGCGCGTCGGCGACCGCTGGTTCCAGGTCGAGCGGCTGCTGCGGTTCAACCAGCGCTTCGGCCCCCGCTGGCAGCCCCGGCACCTGCTCTACGAGCGGCCCGCCCAGCTCCCGCGGATCGCGCTGGCGGCGATGCAGGCCGAGGGGCAGCTCCCGGCTCCGCGCCCGCGCGCGGCGCTCGGGCGGCACCGGGCGCCGCAGCCCTGGTCTGCGACGGCCTGACGCACGGGGTACGGCTGGCCCCACCCCCGCTCCGGGGGGTACCACCGATGCGCAGACGGGGTGTCAGGGCGAGGATGGTCCGACCATGGCCACCCCCGCACAGCTCGGCGATGTCGCCGTCGAACTGCCCCGCATCGATGTGCGAGGTCTGGCCCGGCGCGCCGCTCTGCCCGCCGCGCTCGGAGCGGTCCTGGGGGGAACGCTCCTGATCGGCGGCGGGCCGGTGCACACGTTCACCCACACGCTGGGCCGGGTCGCGGCCGCAGACCCGCGTTGGATCGCGGCTGCGGCGCTGCTCGAGATCGGGTCCTTCATGGGGTACATCGTGCTGCTGTGGCTCGTCGGGGGGCGAGCGACGCAGCGCATCGATCTGCGCGCCAGCGCGCAGATCACCCTCGGCGGCGCCGCGGCAACCAGGCTGCTGCCGACGGCCGGCGTAGGCGGCGCAGTGCTCACGCTGTGGGCGCTGCGCCGCACCGGCCTCTCCACGCGGGCGGCGACGCGCACGCTGCTGAGCTTCCTCGTCCTGCTCTACTCGGTCTTCCTGGCCACCCTGGTCGTGGCCGGCGGCCTGCTCGCGCTGGGCCTCGCCCACAGCGACGCGCCGCGCGCGCTGGGCGCCGTCCCCGCAACGGCGGCCGGCCTGGCGATCCTCGCCGCCCTCGCGATCGCCGCCGCCACCCGCGGCCGCGACCACGCCCCCGCGCGCGCGGCC
>JAICJK010000412.1 GCA_025928415.1 Solirubrobacteraceae bacterium
GAGCTGCAGGCCCGGGCCGAGGCTGAGCACGAACGCCGCCGGCCCGTCGACCAGCGTCTCCGGCGCCCGGAAGGCGGCGCGCCAGACCTCCGGGCGCGGCCCGGCGAGCGGGGCCGGGTCGCCGGGGCCCGGCAGCAGCTCGAGGCGGTGGCGGCGCTCGCCGTCGTCGGCCAGCAGGACCGGCGGCGGCAGCCGCTCGCCGCGGGCGGCGAACCAGCGGCCGGCGAGCCGCAGCAGCACCGTGCCGGGGGAGACGACGACGTGCTCGAAGTGCTCGACCTCGAAGCCCTGCAGCGTCACGCGCGGCCCCCGAGCGCCGTGTCGACGGCGGTGCGCGCCGCCGCGAGGACGTCATCGGGCGGCGCCGCCGCGTCGAGGACGACCCAGCGGCCGGGCTCCTCGCGCGCGAGCGCGGCGTAGGCCGCCCCGATCCGGGCGAAGAAGCCGTCCGCCTCGCGCTCGAGGCGGTCGGGCGCCTCGCCGCGGCCGGCCGCGCGCACACGGCCCTGCGCCGGGTCGAGCGCCAGCAGCAGCGTCAGGTCGGGCACCAGGCCGCCGGTCGCGAAGGCGTTGACCGCGCGCACGGCGTCGACCCCGAGCGCCCGGCCCGCGCCCTGGTAGGCCAGCGAGGAGTCGACGAAGCGGTCGAGCAGGACGGGCCGCCCGGCGGCCAGCAGCGGCTCGACGCGCTCGGCGACGAGCTGGGCGCGGGCGGCGGCGTAGAGCAGCGCCTCGGCGCGCGGGTCGACGCGCAGGGCCGGGTCCTTGACCAGGGCTCGGATGCGCTCGGACAGCTCCACGCCGCCGGGCTCGCGCAGCAGCTCGAGCGACCTGAACGCGCGGACGAGGCCCGCGGCGAGGGTGGACTTGCCCGCCCCGTCGATGCCCTCGATCGTGATGAGCGCGCCGCGCACGCCGGTACCCTCGCACGTCCCCGTGCCCATCGCCCACCCGCTCCCGGACACCGAGCAGCACCCGCACGCCCGGGCCGTGCTGGGCTCCGCGCTGCCTCCGGACGGCCATCCGTCCCATGCCTACCTGTTCCACGGGCCCGCCGGAGCGGGCAAGCGCGACACGGCCCGCGCCTTCGCCGCGGCGCTGCTGGCCGACGGTGCGCCTGACCCGGAGCGCGCGGCGCGCCGCGTCCGCGACGGCGTGCATCCGGACCTCACGTGGGTCACCCCGAGCGGCGCCGCGGAGATGCTCGTCAGCGACATCGACGAGCCCGTCGTGGCTGCCGCGACGCGGACGCCGTTCGAGTCCCGCCGGCGCGTGTTCGTGATCGAGCGCGCGGAGACGATGAACGACGCGACGGCCAACCGGATGCTCAAGACACTGGAGGAGCCGCCGCCCTTCGCCCACCTCCTGCTGCTCACCGACCGCCCGGGGGAGGTCCTGCCGACGATCCGCTCGCGCTGCCAGCTCGTGCGCTTCGAGACCCCGTCGCCCGCGCGCCTCGAGCAGCGCCTGCAGCGCCACGGGGTGGCGCCCGAGGCGGCCGCCGCGTGCGCGCGCCTGGCGCTCGGCGACGGCGAGCGCGCGCTGGCGCTCGCGCTGGGGGACGGCCCCGCGCTCCGGGCGAGCGCCGAGGCCTACGCCAGGGCCGCGATCGCCGGCGAGCCGGCCGCCGCGCCGTGGACGGCGCTGCTCGACCGCGCCGCCGCCGAGGGGCAGGCGGCCCAGACCACCGTCGAGGAGCGCGTCGGGGGCGAGCTCGACTACCTGCCCGCGAAGGAGCGCACGCGCGCCCGGCGCGAGGGCACCGACGCCGCCCGGCGCGCCCAGCGCCGCGCGCAGACCGACGCGCTGGACCTGGCGTTGCAGCTCGCCGGGCTCTGGCTGCGCGACGTCGCCGTGGTCGTCGACGGCGCCCCGGAGCTCGTCCACCACACCGACCGCGCCGGCGCGCTCGCCGAGGACGCGGAGGGCTTCGCCTCGGCCCATGCGCTGCGCGGGGCCGTGGCGCTGGTGGACGAGACGCGCTTCGCGCTGCGCGCGGTCAACGCCACCGCCGAGCTGGCCCTCGAGGCGCTCGCGTTCCGCCTGGAGGCCGCGCTCAGGAGATGACGCCGGCGCCCGCCAGCCCCAGGACGAGCACGCCGAGCGCGATGCGGTAGCCGCAGAACACGCCGATCGAGTGGCGCGTCAGGAAGCGCAGCAGCAGCGCGATCGACGCGTAGCCCACGACGAAGGCCAGCAGGGTCGCGATCGCCGTCGGGGCAGCCGCCGCGCCGTCGCCGTCGCCGATCTTCCGCAGCTCGAACAGCCCCGAGAGGACCACCGCGGGCACGCTCAGCAGGAACGAGTAGCGCGCCGCGTCCGTGCGCTCGAAGCCCCGGAACAGGCCCGCGGAGATCGTCGCGCCGGAGCGGGAGACGCCCGGGACCAGCGCCAGCGCCTGCGCGACGCCGATGAACACGCCGTCGCGCGGGTTGATGCTCGGCAGCGCGCGCGAGCCGACCTCCTCGCCGGGCGGGGCGCCGGCGCGCCCGGCCAGCAGCGCACGCTCGCGGCCGACGGCCTCGGCGCGCAGCATCACGAACGAGAACAGGATCAGCGCGATCCCGATGACGTACAGGCTCCGCGCGCTGCTCTCGATCTGGTGGGAGAAGGCGACGCCCAGCAGCCCGATCGGGATCGTGCCGAGCACGATGTACCAGCCCAGCCGCGCGTCGACGTCCGGGTCGTGCCAGCGCCGGCCGGGCAGCGAGCGCAGCGTCGCCCGCGTGATGCGCCACAGCTCCTGGCGGAAGTACAGGAGCACGGCGGCCATCGTGCCGAGCTGGCAGACCGCGGTGAACGCCGAGCCCGGGTCGTCCCAGCCGCAGAAGGCGGGCACGATGCGGAGGTGACCCGTCGAGGAGATCGGCAGGAACTCCGTGAGCCCCTGCACGATGCCGAGGACGATGGCCTGCAGGGCGCTCATGCGGCGCGCAACGGTAGCGCGTCCGGCGCCGGGCCGGCCGCGAACATCCGGCCACCGCTCACGCGGCGATCGGGCCCAGCTCCGGCACGAGGTCGTAGGTCTCGAAGGCCCGGAAGGCGTGGAAGCGCGGGTGCTCGGGGCCGTGGAAGTCCGCCGAGCCGGTGGTCAGCAGCCCGCGCGCGCGGCACTGGGCGTGCAGCAGCCGGGTCTGCTGCTCGGTGTGGGTGACGTAGAAGGCCTCCACGCCGTCCAGGCCGGCCGCCGCGAAGCGGTCGACGGCCTCGAGCACGGCGGCGTCGGCGTCGAGGTCCCAGAACGGGTGCGCCCAGACCGCGA
>JAICJK010000235.1 GCA_025928415.1 Solirubrobacteraceae bacterium
CGCCCGTCCTCGCCGCGGCGGCCCTCCTCGCCGGAGCCGCCGCCGCGCCGGCCCCGGCCGCCGCCGCGCAGCGCTCGGCCTCGGGGATCTGGATCTCGGGCGCCGAGCTCAAGCGCCTGCCCGAGCGCGGCCCCGCCTGGCAGCAGCTCGAGAAGCTCGCCCACGACAAGCTCGGCCACGCCGACCTGTCCGACCAGAACTCCGACCACGACGTCCGCGTCCTGGCGACCGCCATGGTCGCCGCGCGGACCGGGGACCGCGGGCTGCGCAAGCGCGCCGCCGCCGGGGTCATGGACGCGATCGGCACCGAGAAGGGCGGCCGGACCCTCGCGCTCGCGCGCGGGCTCATCGCCTACGTCGTGGCCGCCGACCTCATCGACCTGCGCCACTTCGACCGCGGCAAGGACCGGATCTTCCGCCAGTGGCTGAGCAAGGTGCGCCGCGAGAAGCTGTCCCCGTCGCAGAACCCGACGCTGATCGCCACGCACGAGCTGCGGCCCAACAACTGGGGCACCCACGCGGGCGCGAGTCGCATCGCCGCCGACGTCTACCTCGGCGACCGGCGCGATCTGGCCCGGGCCGCGGCGGTGTTCAAGGGCTGGCTCGGCGACCGCGCGGTCTACCACGGCTTCGCCTTCGGCGACAAGAGCTGGCAGGCGGACCCCTCCGCGCCCGTCGGCGTCGACCCCCCGGGGAGCACGAAGGACGGCGTCTCGATCGACGGCGCGCTGCCCGACGACATGCGCCGCGGCTGCGACTTCAAGGATCCGCCGTGCCCGACGCGCTACCCGTGGGAGGCCATGCAGGGGGCGATCGAGCAGGCCCAGCTCCTCTCGCGGCAGGGCTACGACGCCTGGAACTGGGGCGACCAGGCCCTCAAGCGCGCCGGGGCCTACCTGTTCGCCATCGCCAAGCGCACGGGCGACGAGGACTTCAACGCCCCGCAGGGCCACGCCTGGATGCCGTGGCTGCTGAACGCCCGCTACGGCACGAAGTTCCCCGCGCACACACCGGCCGGGCCGGGCAAGGGCATGGGCTTCACCGACTGGACGGCGCCGGTCCAGAAGGGCACGGCGCCGGAGGGCAGGCGCCGCACGGTCAGCCGGATCGCCGCCTCGAGCTATCCGTCGCGCTCGGACGACCCGCCGGCGGCGGTCGTCGGCGCTGCGATCGCCGTGGTCGCGGCGGCCGCCGCCGGCGCGGTGCTGTTCGCCCGCCGCGCCAAGCGGCGCCGGGCCGCGCTCAGGCCGCCGCAGGCAAGCGCTGGGCCTCGCGCCTGAGCACCCAGATCGTCGCGTTGGCCAGCGCGACCAGCACGAAGAAGTAGCGCTGGTAGGAGAGCTGCAGGAACGCCCCGCTGGCCATGTAGGCGACGAGCGAGAGCAGGAAGGCCAGCGCGAGCTGCGCGTGCTCCGGGCGCCGCCGGCGCCAGAACACGTTCAGGCGCCAGAGCTGCACGACCGTGACGAGCACGATCCCCAGGAACATGGCCAGGCCGAGGATGCCCGTGTCGGCCGCGATCGCCAGATAGAGGTTGTGGGCCTGCCGATCGGTGGCGAGGAAGCGCAGGTTGAGCTGGTTGCCGTACTCCTGCGAGTAGCGCCGGAAGAACTGGCCGGGGCCGACGCCGACGATCGGGTGGTCCTTGAACGCGTTGAAGGCCGCCAGGCCCTCCGTCGCGCGGCCGACGACCGCCGCGTCCGCGCTCGTCCCCGACGACGTCGCGCTGTCCACCGCGCTCAGCGTCTGCAGGCGGTTGATGTAGTCGGGCGCGACCGCGAACGTCAGCCCGAGCACGGCGACCAGGAGCAACGCCACGTGACGGGCGCGGACGAAGCCGAGGACGGCCATCACCAGGACGGTGACCAGGAGCGCCACCGCGGCGCCGCGCGAGAAGGTGAGCAGGATGCCGCAGACCGTGAAGAAGGCGCATCCGGCGGCCAGCAGGCGCTTGACGCGGACGGCCTCGGTGCGCACGAGCCACAGGGCGAGCGGCAGGAGGACCAGGAGGATCTGCGCGTAGCGGTTCTTCTCGCCGATCGGACCGGCCAGCCGGGGCCGCAGGTCCTTGCCGAACCCGGCCGCGGTCCCCACCGTGGAGCCGGTCCGGTCGACCTGCGCCAGCCCCCACAGCGTCTGGTGGTAGTTGTGGGTCAGCTCCTGCCAGACCGAGAGCGCGCCCATCAGCGCGCCGGCGAGGACGAGCGCCCAGACGACCGCGCGCAGCGTCCGCTGGGTGCGCACCACGTTCGTGACGAGCAGGTAGAGCAGCAGCCCCTCGCTGAGGAAGTTCGCGATCGTGCTGACCGTGTCCGGCCCCGCTCCGGGCGCCAGCGTGCCCGACAGCACGAGCGCGACGAGGTAGCCGACCATCAGCCCGAGGGCGGGGGTCAGCACCACGGGCTGGCGGCCGGCCACCACGTAGCCGAACAGCGGGATCAGCAGCACCAGGGCGAGCCCCGACGCCAGGATCGAGGGCGCGCCGGTGTGGTGCACGATCACGACCGGCAGGTTCAGGTAGAAGCCGAACGCGAAGACGATCGCCGCTCCGTCCGGCTTCAGCACCAGGACGATGGCGGCCGGGACGAGCGCCAGCGCCACCAGCATCGGGTTGCCGAAGGCGATCGCGGCCCCCAGCAGCGCGGCGGCGGCCGGCACCGCGGCGGCCGGGAGGCGGCGCTTGGCGGGGCCCCGGAAGGCGCCCCACGCGGCGGGGCCGACGGATGCGGCCGGGGCGCTCACGAACCCTCGCGCCTGGGCTGCCAGCGATCGACGGGCCGCCGGCGCACGACGTTCGCCGCGGCCTGCAGCGAGGCGAGGTTCACGAGGCAGAAGTATGCCGGGAGCGCGAGCAGCCGGTGCCGCGAGACCGCGTGGCGCCCGAGCAGCAGCCCGGTCGCCCCGAGGCCGTAGACGAGGCCCTGCGCCGTGGCCGCCAGGCCGTACAGCGGGCCGCGGCGCGCCAGGCGCATCGAGGAGGCGACGAGCACGAGCAGCGGCACGGCCATCAGCCGGCGCAGGACCTTGTGCGACAGGAGCTGGACCGCGTAGAAGCCGTGGCGGCGGGGGTCGAGCAGCCGGCGGCGCAGCACGACGCCGTTGAGGCCGCGGGTCATGACGCGCACCTTGCGGCCGTACTCGATCTCCGCCGAGGCGCCGACGGCCTCGAAGGCGACCGCGTCGGGCGCGAAGACCAGCCGCCGGCCCTGGGCGATGACCGCGGTGGACGTGGCGAAGTCGTCGGTCACGCCGTCGGGGACCGGGCCGAACAGCGAGCGCCGCACGGCGTAGATCGCGCCGGTCGCGGAGATGACGTTGCCGGCCGCGCTCTCGGCCTGCTTGATCGCGCGGTCGAAGTCCCAGTAGCCCCGCTCGCCCTTGGCCACGCCGGCATCGTCGCCCTCGGGCAGGTAGCGCTGGTCCCCGGCCACGCCGCCCACGGAGGGGTCGGCGAACGGCGCGACGAGCCGCCGCAGCGCGTCGGGCGCGAACATCGAGTTGGCGTCGGAGAACACGAGGATCTCGCCGGTCGCCCGCTCGACCGCGCTGTTCAGCGCGCCGGCCTTGCCGGTGCGCGGCAGGTCGAGCACCTCGACGCGCTCGTCGCCGCGCGCCCGCGCCGCGGCGACCGTGCCGTCGGTCGAGCCGTCGGACGCGATCAGGAGCTGCAGCTTCTCGGCGGGGTAGTCGAGGCCCAGCAGGTTCTCGACCTTGTCGCCGATCACCGCCTCCTCCTCGTGGGCGGCGATCACGACCGAGACCGTCGGCGTGATCGGCGCGGACCGGTGCACGCGCGGGCGCAGGCGCGCGCGCGCGAGGACCAGGGCCGGGAAGAGCGCGTAGGTGTAGGAGATCAGCCCGGCGGCCGCCCAGAACAGGAGACGGCTCATGCGCCGACCTGCGCCGGGAAGCGCTGCAGCAGGTGGTCCACGCTGCGCTCGACGTCGAACTCCTCCTCGACGCGCGCGCGGCCCTGCGCGCCCAGGCGCGCGCGCAGCGCCGGATCGGCGTGCAGCCGCTCCAGCGCGGCGGCGATCGCGGGCGCGTCGCCGGGCGGCGCGAGCAGGCCGGCGACCTCGTGCACCACGAGCTCGGGGATGCCGGACAGGTCGCTGGCGACGACCGGCAGGCCGCTGCTCATCGCCTCCATCAGCACGACGGGGATGCCCTCGCGCTTGCCCTCCTTGGTGGGCACGCTGGGCGCGACCAGCACGTGGGCGCGCCGCAGCTCGGCGGCGACCTCGGGGCCGGTCCTCGCGCCGAGCAGCTCGACGCGGGCCTCGAGGCCGGCGGCGGCGATCTGCGCCTGCAGCGGGGCGCGGTCCGCGCCGTCGCCGATGAAGCGGCACTCGACCTCGATCCCCCGCTCGGCCAGCAGCCGGCAGGCCTCGACGAGGTGGGTCTGGCCCTTGACCTCGTGCAGCGTGCCGACGCAGACGATCCGCAGCGGCCCGCCGGCCGGCGGGCGATCGCCGTTGCGCGCGACGGAGAACGTGCTCGTGTCGACGCCGGCGCGGACGATGTGCACCTTCTCGCCGTAGCGCCCGGCGCACTCGTCGATGATGAGCTTGCGGTTGAGCTCGGAGACCGTGGCGACGAACGCGGCCTCGGCGACCTTCTCCGGCAGCATCCGCCGCTCGACGTGCAGGTCCGAGCCGTGCGCGGTGAAGGAGAACGGGATCCCGGTCAGCCGCCGGATCACGAAGCCGGCGAGCGCCGGGTGCGTGGCGAAGTGGCAGTGCACGTGGGTGACGCCCTGCGCTCGCATGAGGCGCGCGGCGTGGGCGACCTTCGGGAACGTCCCGAGCCCG
>JAICJK010000236.1 GCA_025928415.1 Solirubrobacteraceae bacterium
GACCGCGTCAAGGAGGCCGCCGGCGAGGTCCGCAGCCCGGTCTTCTACCTCGAGGTCCCGCCCGCGCTGTTCGCGCCGGTCGCCGAGGGCCTCTCGGGCGCCGGGCTGATCGCCCCCGAGGCGCGCGTCGTCGTCGAGAAGCCGTTCGGGCACGACCTCGCCTCCGCGCGGGCGCTCGCGCAGGAGCTGCACCGCTACGTCGAGGAGGCCCAGCTCCTGCGCATCGACCACTTCCTCGGCAAGCTCGGCCTGGACGAGATCCTCTACCTGCGCTTCGCCAACGCGATGCTCGAGCCGGTGTGGAACCGCCACCACGTCGCGTGCGTGCAGATCACGCTGGCCGAGCGCTTCGGGGTCCAGGACCGCGGTCACTTCTACGACCCGGTCGGCGCGCTGCGCGACGTCGTCGTCAACCACCTCATGCAGATCCTGGCGATGGCCGCCATGGAGGCGCCGGCCGGCCGCGACCCGGCGACGATCAAGGACGCCAAGCTCGCGGTCTTCCGCGCGATCGCCGACGCCGACCCGGCGGCCTACGTGCGCGGCCAGTACGACGGCTACCGCGACATCGACGGCGTGGCGGCCGGCTCGTCGACGGAGACCTACGCCGCCCTGCGCCTGGAGATCGACAACTGGCGCTGGGCGGGCGTGCCGTTCTTCATCCGGACCGGCAAGCGCCTGCCGTTCACGCAGACCGAGCTGCGCGTCGTGTTCCGCCACCCGCCCCGGCTCGGCTTCCTGCCCGAGGCGCGCCGGCGCCCCGCCCCGGGCCAGCTCGTCGTGAAGATCGACCCGGAGACCGGCGTCCGCATCCTGCTCGACGCCCGGCGCGCGAACTCCGAGCACCCGCAGGAGATCGAGCTCGACATGGAGTTCGCCGAGGAGGGCGGCGAGGGCCCGACGCCCTACGAGGTGCTCCTGCAGGCCGCGATGCAGGGCGACAGCACTCAGTTCACCCGGCAGGACAACGTCGAGGAGACCTGGCGCATCCTGCAGCCGCTGCTCGACCATCCGCCGCACGTCGCCTCCTACGCGCCCGGATCCTGGGGCCCCGAGGGCGCCGAGGCGCTGGTCGCCGAGCACGGCGGCTGGCGCGGCCCGTGGGTCGCCGGCTGAGGATCGGCGCGACCGGCACTAGGGTCAGGGGATGGACGACGACGCCATCCGCACCCTGTTGAGGCGCCTGGGCCGCCGCGATGCCGGCGGCGGGCTCGCGATCGAGCGCTCCGCGGTCCTCGCCGAGGGCTCCGACTGCGCGGAGATCGAGGCGTGGATCGTGGCCCACGGCGGCGTCGCGGAGGGCCCCTCGCCGGTGCAGGGCCGTGGCCTGCACGCCGATCGGACCACCCGCGCCGCCGCCGAGCGCGCGCCGGTCAACGTGCGCTACGTGCTGCCGGCCGGGGCGCTCGACTCCTAGGCCGCACGAGCGTCGCGAACCCCTCGCGCCAGCTCGCGTGGCGCGGCTCCCAGCCGAGCTCGGCCCGCGCCTTCGCGTTCGACGCCCCGCGGCTGGAGGTCATCATCGCCACGGCCGCGGGACCCGCCGCCACGCGCGCCAGCCAGACGGGGATCGTGCGCGGAGCGGGCGCGCCGACGCAGCGCGCCAGGTGGGGCAGCCACTCGCGCACCGGGGCGGGCTCGTCGTCGCACACGTTGTAGATCTCCCCCGGCCGCCCCGCCTGGATCGCTGCGAGCGTGGCGCTCGCGACGTCGTCGGTGTGCGCGAACGACCAGACCCCGTCCCCGCTGCCGATCACCGGGAACCGGCGCCGCAGCAGCAGCTCGACCTGCTCGCCGCCGGCCGTCAGCCCCGTCCCCGGCCCGTAGAACCCGCCGTAGCGCAGCGCGATCCCGCCGGCGCCGGTCACCAGCGCCTCGAGGCGGCGGATCGCCGCGTGCGCCTCGCGCATCGCGCGCGGCGGGTCGGGGTCCAGCGGGTCGGCCTCCGTCTTGACCGGGCCGCCGGTGCGCTCGGACGGCCAGCCCGCGAACGACTGGGCGATGACCCGGGCGCCGGTGGTCCGCGCGGCGGCCTCGAGCAGGTGCTCGGTGCCCTCGGTCCGCAGCCGGTTGGTCTGCGCGAAGGAGCGCGCGAAGCGGCGGAAGTCGGCGCCGCCCAGCGCGGTCATCTGGTGGACGATCACGTCGGGCTGCGCGGCCCGGACGGCGGCGAGCACCGCCGGGCGGTCGAGGCCGTCCATGACCGCGGGCCGGGCGCCCAGCGCGCGCAGGGCAGGCGCCTTGGCCTCCGAGCGGGTCGTGCCGGTCACGGTGTGCCCGTCGGCGATGAGCATGGGGATCAGCGTGCGGCCGGCCGCGCCGGTCGCACCCGCGATGAAGATGTGCATGCCCTTCAGGACGAGACGCCCTGCCGCGCTGTGACAGCCTCAGCCCTCGGCCGGGAAGCCGAGGTCCACGCCGCGGTGGCGCGGGTCCGGCCAGCGGCGGGTGACGACCTTGCCGCGCGTGTAGAAGCGCACGCCGTCGGGGCCGTGGACGTGCAGGTCCCCGAACAGCGAGTCCTTCCAGCCGCCGAACGAGTGGTAGGCCATCGGGACCGGGATCGGGACGTTGATGCCGACCATCCCGGCGCCGGCCTCCTGCTCGAAGGCGCGCGCCGCCCCGCCGTCGTTGGTGAAGATCGCCGCGCCGTTGCCGTACGGGTTGGCCGCGACGAGGTCCAGCGCCTCGCGGTAGGTCGCGCGGCGCACGAGGACGAGCACCGGCCCGAAGACCTCCTCGTCGTAGATCGCCATCCCCGGCTCGACGTCGTCGAACAGCGTCGGCCCGATGAAGTGCCCGCCCTTGCCGCCGTCGACCGGCAGCTCGCGCCCGTCGACCAGCAGCGTGGCGCCGTCCTGCACGCCGCGCTCGACGTAGCCGCGCACGCGCTCGAGGTGCGCGGCGCTGACCAGCGGCCCCATGTCCGCCCCGGGCCGCGTGCCGTCCGCCACCACCAGGGCGGCGATGCGCTCGCGCAGGCGGGCGATGAGCGGCACCGCGACGTCGCCGACCAGCACGCCGACCGACACCGCCATGCAGCGCTGGCCCGCCGAGCCGTAGCCCGCGGAGACCAGCGCGTCGGCGGCGAGGTCGAGGTCGGCGTCGGGCAGGACGACGGCGTGGTTCTTCGCGCCGCCGAGCGCCTGCACGCGCTTGCCGTGACGCGTGGCGGTCTCGTGGACGTGGCGCGCGACGGGCGTGGAGCCCACGAACGAGACGGCCGCGATCCCCGGATGGGCGAGGATCGCCTCGACCGCCTCGCGGTCGCCGTGCACGACGCTGAAGACGCCGTCCGGCAGCCCGGCCTCCCGCAGCAGCTCCGCGATCAGCAGCGACGGCGACGGGTCCTGCTCGGAGGGCTTGAGCACGAACGCGTTCCCGCACGCGAGCGCGATCGGCACCATCCACATCGGGACCATCACCGGGAAGTTGAACGGGGTGATGCCCGCCACGACGCCGAGCGGCTGACGCAGCGAGTAGGAGTCCACGCCGCCGGAGACCTCGGCCGACAGCTCGCCCTTGAGCAGATGGCCCAGGCCACAGGCGAACTCCACGACCTCCAGGCCGCGCTGCACCTCGCCGAGCGCGTCGGCGCGGACCTTGCCGTGCTCGCGCACGATCAGCGCGGCCAGCTCGTCGCGGCGCTCGTCCAGCAGCGCCCGGAAGGCGAACAGCACCTTGGCCCGCCGCCCGAGCGACGCGCGCCCCCAGTCCTCGGCGGCGGCGGCGGCCGCCGCGACGGCGCGGGCGACCAGGGCCGCGGCGGCGAACGGCACGTGACCGGACACCGCGCCGGTGGCCGACGCGGTGATCGCGCCGCTGCGCGCGGCGGGGGTGCCGTCGGGCCGGCCGCCGATCCAGTGGTGCAGCGTGCGGGTCCCGGTCGTGGTCGCCATGCCCCCGAGCGTACGTCGCGGGCGCTCAGCCCGCGGCCGCCGCCGCGGCGTCGCGATCGGCGGCGATCGCCTGGTCGGCGATCGCGTCGATGATCTGCGGCCAGGCGCCGCGCGGCAGGTCGTGGCCCATGCCGTCGATCATCAGCAGCCGCGCGCCGGGGATCGCGGCCGCGGTCGCGCGGCCGCCGGACGGCCGCACGAGGCGGTCCGCCGTCCCGTGGATGACGAGCGTCGGGACGCTGACCCGGCGCAGCGCGCGCGTGCGGTCGCCCGAGGCGAGGATCGCCGCGAGCTGGCGCCCGGTGCCGGCCGCCGAGGGCCCCCGGTCCCACGCCGCAGCGCCCTGCGCGCGCAGCTCGGCCTCGTCGCGCGCGAAGCCCGGCGACCCGATGACGGCGAACAGCTTGACGAGCCGCTCGACCGACTCCTCCCTGGTCCGCGGGGGCTTGGCCAGCAGGAACGGGTAGACGCGCACGGCCGGCTGGCCCTTGAAGCGGTTGCCGGTCGTCGACATGATCGAGACGACCGAGCGCACGCGGTCCGGGTGGCGGGCCGCGAGGGACTGCACGATCATCCCGCCCATCGACGCGCCGACGACGTGCGCCCGCTCGAGGCCGAGCGCGTCGAGCAGCCCGGCCGCGTCGTCGGCCATGTCGTCGAGCGTGTAGGGCACGCGCTTGATGCGCCGCGTCGCCAGCTCGAGCGGCCCCGGCGGCGGGACGGCGTCGATCCGCGTCGAGCGCCCGGAGTCGCGGTTGTCGAAGCGGACGACGAAGAAGCCGCGGTCCACGAGCGCCCGGCAGAAGTCCTCGTGCCAGGCGATCATCTGCGTGCCCAGGCCCATGACGAGCAGCAGGGCGGGATCGGCGGGGTCGCCGAACGTCTCGTAGCACAGCGTGAC
>JAICJK010000372.1 GCA_025928415.1 Solirubrobacteraceae bacterium
GACCGCGGTTTCGGACCCGTTGTTCCGGACGGTTCGACCTACCCGTACGGGTGGGATGCCCGCCCACCCGCGCGCTACGCTGGATCCATGTCCGAAGCGCGCTGGTCGACCGTCCCCGCCGCCCTGGAGAGCCTCCGGGAGGTCTTCGCCGTGTGCGGGGGCATGGCGGAGCCGCTCTCGCGCGCCCTGGCCGAGCTCGTCCCGCACCGCGCGCTGGCGATCCTCACCGGCGGCTGCGCCCGGTCCCCGATGACCGTGGCCGGCGAGCCGGCGCTGGCGGAGCGCGTGACGAGCGCCGACCTGGCCCACATCGCGGCCACGGTCGTGGTCGGCCGGCCGTGGGAGGGCCGCGCGACGGTGGCCGGCGAGCAGCGGCCGGTCGTCGCGGCCGCGGCCGCCCCGGAGGAGCCCGGGTCGCTGCTGGTGCTCGTCCGGGCCGAGGGCGCGCCCCCGGTCGACGCCGGGGCGCTCGCGGTGCTGCAGGGCATCTGGGACGTCGTCGCGCTGCGCGCCGCCCAGCGCATCGAGGACGCCGAGCCCACCGACCTGACCGCCTCGCGCGTCGCCGCCGGCGAGCGCGCCCGCGTCGCCACCGAGCTCACCGACGCCCACGGCGCCACGCTCGCCGGCCTGCTCGGGACGCTGCGCGCCCGCAACCTGGACGACCGCGCGGCGCGCCGCGCGGCCACCGACCTCGCCGCGTCGGCGCTCGTGGACCTGCGCTCGGCCGCCGAGCGCGAGCGCGTGCTCGGCGACGAGCCCGCCCACGAGGCGTTCGCGCGGCTGCGCGGCGAGCTCGACCCGCTCGTGCACTACGGCTCGGCGCGCCTGGAGTTCGCGGGTCCCGAGGCCGACGGCGCGCTCCCGGGCCCGGTCGCCCAGGCGGCCCGCGCGATCGTCCGCGGCACGGTGCTGACGATGCTCGAGCAGGACGGCGTGGAGCGCATCCGCGTGAGCTGGCGCCTCGGCGACGACCTCGCCGTGACCGTCCGCGACGACGGCCCCGGAGAGCTCGCCGAGCAGGCCCTGGCGGTCCACGCGCTGGCCGAGCGCGCCCGCGCGGTCGGCGGCGCGCTGGAGCTGGAGAGCGAGCCGGGCTGGGGGACGCGCGTGCTCGCGCGGCTGCCGCTCGCCCGGGCGCTCGGCGATGCGCCGCACGACGACCCGCTGGCGACGCTGAACCCGCGCGAGCTCGAGGTGCTGCGCCACCTGGCGCGGGGACGGCGCAACCGCCAGATCGCCGAGGAGCTCGCCATCAGCCCCAACACCGTGAAGTTCCACGTGGCCAACGTGCTGGCGAAGCTCGGCGTCGCCTCGCGCGGCGAGGCCGCCGTCGTCGCCCGCGACGCGGGCCTCGGCGCGGCGTCGCTGCAGGCGGTCTCCTAGAAGGAGCGCCGTCGCCGGATCCTGCGCCCCGCGGCGCCGGGCCGGGCGGCCCCGGAGGGGTGCACCCCTCCAGGACCGCGGCCGGCGGCGATCGGACGATGGGCGCTTTCCCCTCGCTCGTCGTCCGATCGTCCTCTGTGATCGGCAGAGCCGGGCATCTCTAAACCGCCCGCGCCGCGCCCGGCGCGGCCGCCCGGCGGCGACGGCGCGGCGGTTGACAGCGCGTCGCGGAGCGGACTAGGTTCGGCCGCGGTCGTCGTCGCCTCGAAGAGGAGCAGCACGTGCACGGATGGACGCGCAGGATCGCCCTGGCCATCGCCGCCGTCGCAGTGGTCCCCGCGGCCGCCGCGCAGGGCGCGGCCGCCCAGGCGCCGGCCCCGCTCGACGTGCAGATCACCGCGCCCGCGACGCGCGCCGCGCTGCTCGCCTCCGGCGAGCTGCAGGTCGGCCTCACGGCGTCGGCGCCGCTGTCGGTGCGCCTGGACGCCCGCCGCGACGGCGACCGCCTGACCGGCAGCCGCGCGCTGAGCTTCCACGCCCCCGGCACGCGCACCGTGACCCTCGACCTGTCGCACAAGGGGCGCGAGGTCGCGGCGCGCTGCGGGATCCTGACCGTCGCCGTGCGCGCGCGCGTGACCGTCGCCCGCTGGACCGGCAGCGGCCACCATCGCCACCGCCACGCCGAGCACCTGACCGTCACCGCGCAGCGGACGCTGACCGGCGACTGCGCGCCGCCCGCCCACGTCGACCTCACCGCCGCCGACCGCTGCGACTTCCTCGACGCCGTCCCGACGGCGCCCCCGGGCGGCACCTCGCCGGCCGCCCAGTGCCTGCTCCCGTTCCCGAACGACTACTTCACCGTCGCCGACCCGTCGACGGTCACCGGGCGCCGCGTGAACCTCGCGGCGGCGTCGATGCCGGCGAACGTCGCGGGCACCCACATCGACCCGGCGGACTACGACCGCGCCGACGGGTTCAGCCCGGGGCAGGAGATCGTCGTCCGCGTGCCGGGGCTCGACACGCCGCAGGCCTTCGCGAACACGGGCATCGTGCCCGAGACCGACATGGCGCAGAGCTTCCGGCGCGACCAGCCCGTCGTGGTCATCGACGCGCGCACGCACGAGCGCCAGCTCATCTGGGCCGAGCTCGACGCGACCGCCGGCGACCCGGCGCACACCGCGCTGCTCATCCGGCCCGGGCGCAACTGGCGCGAGGGCGACCGCTACATCGTCGCGCTGCGCGACCTCAAGGACGCGACGGGCGCGACGCTGCCGGCGCCGCAGGGCTTCGCCGTCTACCGCGACCGCCTGCGCACCGACCAGCCGCTGGTCGAGGCGCGCCGCCGCCACATGGAGGGGATCTTCGGCGACCTCGCGCGCGCCGGCATCGGCCGCAGCGACCTGTACCTGGCCTGGGACTTCACCGTGGCGAGCGCCCGCAGCCTCGCCGGGCGCATGCTGGCCATCCGCGACGACGCCTTCGGCCAGTTGGGCGACCACGACCTCGGCGACCGCCGCATCCAGGGCACGCCGCCGCCGTTCACCGTCAACCCGCCCGCGGCCACCTACACCTCGGGGTCGGACACCGACGGCACCTGGGACTACGGGACCTGCGCGCAGGCCACGTGCACGTCCGCCGAGCACGACGCGGGCAAGGACAGCGAGATCGCCCGGCGCATCACCGGGACGCTGACCGTGCCCTGCTACCTCGACCAGCCCGGCTGCCCGCCCGGCGCGCGCTTCCACTACGCCTCCGCCACGCCGGGGCCGTACGACACGCCGACCCAGATCCCTGGGAACACCTACACCGCGCGCTACGTCTGCAAGGTCCCGCGCGCGAGCGTCAACGGCCCGATGGCCACCGGCAACCGCGCCGCGATCTACGGCCACGGGCTGCTCGGCAACCCGTTCAGCGAGATCAACCAGAGCCAGATCACGGACATGGCCTTCGGCCACGGGTTCGTGTACTGCGCGACGAAGTGGATCGGGATGGCCGACGAGGACATCCCCAACGCGGTCAGCATCCTGCAGGACCTCTCCAAGTTCCCGAGCCTCGCCGACCGCGTCCAGCAGGGCGTGCTCGACTTCCTCATGCTCGGGCGCGCCGAGGTCCACCCGCAGGGCTTCGCGAGCAACCCCGCCTTCCGCAACGCCGCGGGCGCGCCGGTGATCGACACGCGCGGCGGGCGCATGTACTACGACGGCAATTCCCAGGGC
>JAICJK010000632.1 GCA_025928415.1 Solirubrobacteraceae bacterium
GGTCGCGCGTGCGAAGCGGGCGCCCTCGAGACGGTGGAAGAGCAGGAGCGCGTACCACTCGGGCATGGCCCGCAGGCGGCCCTGCTCCCAGTCCGCGGGGGCCGGCGCGCACACGGCCGAGTAACCCGTGCACTCCGGGAGCGTGTGAAAGGTCACGCCGGTGAGCCCGGCGCGGGCGGCGGCGAGCTGGTGGCGGACCGCCCACAGCGCGGCCGCGAACGTGTTGCTCACGCCGTCCCGCCCACGGCACCCGATGTTGTTCGTCTCGCCCAGCCGCACGGGGATGCCCGCTCTGCGACCGATCCGCGCCAAGTGGGCGAAGTCCCGCGCACGCTCCCGCCCCAGGCCAGGGCTCAGGAGGTCGGCGATCGTCGGCGGCGGCGGGTAGCAGTTCTGGTCGGAGTAGTAGTGCGCGGTGAGCAGCGCCGGGCGCTCGTCGCGAGCGAAGTCACGCATCCAGTCATAGACGCCGCCGGACTCGACCATGTCAGGTCCCACAAGCGGGACGCCGGGCACCGCCGCGGCGATCGCCCGCCGGTAGGCGCCGATCTGGCTGCGGTACTGGGCGTAGTCCCAGTGCATCGGGCGCAGCCCGCTGAGCCAGAAGCCGTTGGGTTCGTTGCCGATCTCGATCCCCGCGAGCATGGGCCCCAGGCGCTGCGCCGCCGCCGCGGCCTCCGCGGCCGCCATGGCGGGGTCGTAGTGCCCGAGGCCGACGGCGAGCAGGACACGCCAGCCCGTGCGTCGCGCGAGCTTCGCAAGGCGATCGAAGTCCGCGGGCACGATCGTCGTCGCCGCCCAGGGCGGGCCGGCACCGGTCGCGGAGAACGCCGTGTCTGCATCGACGGTCAGCCCGCCGAAGCGCAGCACGCCGGGGCCCAGCGACCGGAGCATCTCGACCAGGGGCCCGCGCTCCCCGTCGCGGGCGACCTGCGGCAGGTCCAGCGCCTCGAACGACAGGCCGATGAAGCTCGGCGCGACGGCGTGCCCGAGGTGCGCGGGATCCACGGTGACGTCGACCGTCGCGGCAGCGGAGGATCCGAGGCCGGGGCCGGACAGGCAGATCAGGGCGGCGGCCGCGGCCGCGATCGCGATCCGCCGCCCGCGCCCGCGCCACGCGAGGCGGAGGGCCACGGCCGCCGGCCGAGGGCACGGGCGGCCCGTCCCGGCGGTGGCGCTGCAGGACGCCCCGACTCCGTGAGCGTCAGGGCCGCCGGACACGCGCCGGAGTCTATTGGCGCGTCGCTGCGCTCGTTCCGCCTCGCCCCGCCGCGTACCCGCCGGCAACCCCCGCCCTCAGGGCGCGTGCGCGGGCATCGCCTGCATCGCGGCCCGCGGGGCGCGCGCCAGCCGTGACAGCTCCCACGCCGCCACCAGTGCTGCCACGAACAGCGCGATCACGACCGTCCAGGCCACTGCCGGCGGCCAGGGCAGCCACGCGAGCCAAGCCCGGACGGACCGCCCGAACGAGGCGGTGGGCTCCGCCCACCAGGCCCGCCGGACCACCGCGACGGCGTCCATCTGCATGCCGGCAGCCGCGGCCAACACTGCCAGGGCCGCCCACCTCCCGAGCAGGCGATGAAGGCCGGCGGCGACGACGACCGCGAACGGCACGAGGGCCGCGAACAGGTAGCGGCCCTGGATGAACGGCGTCTTCCCTGAGTGCGTGTAGAGCCCGTAGGCGTGGA
>JAICJK010000171.1 GCA_025928415.1 Solirubrobacteraceae bacterium
CCGGCACGCCGGCCGCCGCGCCGCGCGTCGCGGCGCCCAGGCCGTGGTCGTCGCGGCCGTCGCCGCCGCGGCGCTGCTGCTCGCGGTGCTCGTCGCGGCGATCGAGGTGCTCATCGCGGTCGCGCACGCCCTGACCTGAGCGGTCGTCCGCCGCGGCGGGCCGGGTCTACGACGGGCGCACGAACGTGTCCGGGTCGGGCCCGATGCGCTCGCCCCGGTCCAGGGCCGCGACCGCCTCCATGTCGGCGGCGTCGAGCTCGAAGCCGAACAGGTCGAAGTTCTCCTCGATCCGCCCGGGGGTGACCGACTTGGGGATCACGACATTGCCGAGCTGCAGGTGCCAGCGCAGGACGACCTGCGCGGGCGTCCTGCCGTGCGCCTCGGCGAGCCCGCGGATCACCGGGTCGTCGAGCAGGGCGCCCTGGGCCAGCGGGCTCCAGGCCTCGGTGACGATCCCGAGCTCCGCGTGCTCGCGGCGCAGGCCGGGCTGCTGCAGGCGCGGGTGCAGCTCGACCTGGTTGATCGCCGGCGTCACGCCGGTCTCGTCGATGATGCGCCGCAGGTGCGCGGGCTGGAAGTTGGACACGCCGATCGCCCGCGTCAGCCCCTCCTGCTGCAGCTCGATGAACGCCTTCCAGGTCTCGGCGTAGCGGTCCTGCGACGGGACGGGCCAGTGGATCAGGTAGAGGTCGACATGGTCGAGCTCGAGGCGGTCCAGGCTCGCCCGGCAGGCGCGCTTGGCCGCCTCGAAGCCATGGTCGTCGTTGAAGCACTTCGTGGTGATGAAGACGTCCTCGCGGGCGAGGCCCGAGGCGCGGAAGGCCTGGCCGACGCCGGTCTCGTTGCCGTAGGCGGCGGCGGTGTCGATGTGGCGGTAGCCGGCCTGCAGCGCGCGGGTGGTGACGTCCGCGGTGATCTCGGGCGGTACCTGGAAGACCCCGTAGCCGAGCTGCGGGATCCGGACGTCGCCGGCCAGGGCGATGCGGGGGACCTGATCGGTGGAAGCGCTCATGGGGGTGCAGGTGCCCTGGCACGGTGCGCGGCCAAACGCGCGCGGCGGGCGGGCGCGGGCGCCCGCCGCCGGGCTGGCGCCGCGGCGCTCGCGGTGAGACGATGCACGCGCCACCGAGAACCAGCGAGAGGAGCCCCACCCATGGAAGCCTCCGCCCCCCGCCGTGTGCTGGTCGTCGCGCACAGGACCGCG
This sequence comes from Solirubrobacteraceae bacterium, assembly GCA_025928415.1. Lineage (GTDB taxonomy): Bacteria > Actinomycetota > Thermoleophilia > Solirubrobacterales > Solirubrobacteraceae > Paraconexibacter. The sequence goes on from JAICJK010000171.1 coordinate 1,205, forward strand.
GCCACCCCCGCGCTGCTCGAGGCCGTCCGCGAGCGCGCCGCCCGCGGGCCGTGCACGTTCACGCTGCTCGTGCCCAACCCGGTCCACGGCTTCGACCGGGTCATGGACCCCGAGGACGCCGAGTCCGGCGAGGCCGACGCCGTGCTCGACCTCGCGCTCCCGCTCCTCGAAGACGCCGCGGGCGCTCGGGTCGAGGGCATGGTCGGCGTCGCCGAGCCCCTGGCCGCCGTCCAGGACGCGGTGAACCTCCACGGCTTCGACGAGGTCATCGTCTCCACGCTGAGCCGGCGGGTCTCGCGCTGGCTGCGGCTCGACCTCCCGAGCAAGATCGGCGGCCTCGGCCTCCCGGTCACCACGGTCACCGCCGAGGGCGCGACCAAGCCGGTCGGCGCCGCGGGGTAGGCGGCCGGCGCGCCCGCGAGCGGCGCGCCTACGGCTCGTCCGCCTCCGGGTCGGCGATCAGCTCCGCGCCGACGTGGACGCGGCCCGGGCGGGCGACGAGCGCGCCGATCGCCAGGCAGGCCGCGCGGTCGCGGGCGATCTCCCGCAGGACGGTGAGGTCGCGGTCGAGGCCGGGCTGCGGGCGCGTGACCATCACGCAGCGCTCGAGGGGCACCTCGACCTCGAGGATCGCGTCGCCCAGCGCTACGCGGCGGCCGAGCAGCGCGTCCTCGCCGCCGCCCTCGAGCAGGACGTTGGCGCGGAAGCGGCGCCGGTCCCACGCCCCGATCGTGGCGGTCGACACCAGCGACACACGGGCGCCCACCGTGTCGTGGAAGGCGCCCGGCGGCCCCTGGAAGGCCAGCCATGGGCTGGTCGCCTCGTGCTCGGCGTCGACCGGGCTCTCGTACAGCCGGTCCGCCCCGCCGGCGGCCGAGCGCAGGACGACGCGCCGCCCGAGCCACGCCGACAGCGCGTCGTCGCCGGCCGCCGTGGCGCCACCGGGCAGCGTGATCCGCACGCCGCCGTCCTGCTGCAGCGCCGCCGAGGCGAACAGCAGCTGCGGGACCCGCCGCGCGGTGAGCCCGAGCCCCGTGTCCGCGTCGTAGATCGCCCACCGGCGGTCGCCCTCGAGGCCCTCGGCGCCCACCGCGGCCGCGTCGACCCGCTCGCCCTGCAGCGACTTGACCGGGTAGCGCCACAGCTCGGCCACGCGCACGAGCGCGACGCTACGCGTTGGTCGAGGGTTGGGCAAGACGACCGCTTGGGCACGCTACGGTGCAACCGTGGTCAACGCAGCGATCCTCATGCTCCATGACCCGGACGGCGAGCCCGTCTGCAACGTCGCCTTCGATCTGTCGGCCGACCAGCTCGCCGCGGCCGCGCACGCGGCCGCCGAGGTGCGCACCGAGCGCCACCGCGGCGCCACGCTCGGCACCGATGACGTCCTGGCGATGCGCGAGCTGACGAGCGTCGTCGACGAGCTCAGCGGCTACGCCGAGGAGGCCGGCCACACCACGCTGACCATGCCGCTGGCCCGCATGGCCGCGCTGCACGACGCGCTGGACGAGTGGCTGGCCACCCGCGGCGAGCGCGGCTGGCTGCGCGAGGCCGACGAGGTGGCCCATCCGCTGGTCGCCGCGCTGGTGGGGCCGCTGGGCGCGCTGCGCGCCGACGCGGTGCGCGCCACGCTCGCGGCGCACGCCGAGTCCGCCGGCGGCTAGCCCTCCTCCCGGTCCGCCTCCGAGGTCGGCCGCCGCGCGAGGTAGGCCAGCAGCTCCGGGTCGCCGGAGCGCAGCACCTCCATCCGCTCGCCCGTGCAGGCGCACAGGTCGACGACGGCCTCGGTCGGCGTGAGCGTCTGCACGCGCCACAGCGCGCCGTGGTCCTCCCAGCGGGCGAGCACGTCGAGGGGCGTCTCGGTCATCCCCTCATCCTGACGCACGCGGACCGGCGGGCGGCGCGGCCCGCCCGCGGCGCTCACCGGCGCCCGGCGCCCCACCGCAGCGACAGCCGCGTGCCGTAGTAGGGCTGGTCCTCGCGGACGAAGTGCCCGGTGAGGCGGCGCAGCGTGTAGGTGCGCCCGTCGACGACCAGCGTGCGCCCGCCGTCGCGGACCTCCTCCACCGTCCCGGTCACGACCGTGCCGAGGTGCACGACGCCGACCGTCATGCCGGCGTGGGGGATCGGGCGGCTGGGGCGCGACACGGCGGCCCCGCGCTAGAGGTCCACGACGCGCAGGCTCGAGCGGCGGGCCTGCAGCGCCTCGGTCACCACGCGCCGGTGGCAGTCCTCGGGGGCGGCCTCCAGGCACAGCAGGGCGGTCCGGGGCGCGCCCGCCGCGAGCTCGGCCGCCAGCGCGTCGAGCTCCGGGCCGGCGCCGGCCTCGACGTGCTCGCGGTAGCCCGCGGCGGCCTCGGCGATCCGGCCGGTGCGGTACAGGTGGCGCAGGTCGGGCGGCGTGCCGAGCGCCCGGCGGTGCTCGTAGCGCATGCCGTGCTCGGCCAGCAGCGCGCCGAGGCGCGTCTTGGACATCCCCGACCGCCGCGACTGCGGGCGGAAGCGCACGTCGATCACGCGCTCGATGCGCGCCGCCCGGAGCTCGGCGACCAGCGCGCCCGGCAGGAGCTTCTCGTACCCGATCGTCCACACGGTCGCCACGCCGATCACTCTAGGCCCGTCGTGGGCGTCGGCCCCGGCCTTTAGGGTCATGCCTGCGCACCCGATCAGCCGGAGGACCGTCAGTGCCCCAGCCGCCCCGCCTGTGGACGTTCAGGACGTCGCCCTTCTCGGGCAAGGTCCGCGCCGCCTTCGCGGAGAAGGGCGTGCCGGTCGAGCTCGTCGAGATCGACCCGGTCCGCAGGCCCGGACGGCTGCGCGAGCTCAGCCCGGTCAACCGCGTGCCGGTGCTCGAGCTCGACGGCATCGCGCTGCGCGAGTCCTCGGTGATCTGCGAGTGGCTGGAGGACGTGCACCCCGACCCGCCGCTGTGGCCCGCCGACCCGGACCTGCGCGCGTGGGCGCGGGGCTGGGCCAAGTGGCTGGACGACCACTCCGTGCGCAGCTTCTTCCTCGGCATGCGCAAGATGGCCTTCGGGATGGCCCCGGACGATCCCGAGGACGTCGTCGAGCGGCTGCTGGGCCGCGTGCCCGGCTACTGGGAGGTCGTCGAGGACGCGCTCACGGTGCACGACGGCCCGTGGCTCGCCGGAGGCCAGTTCACCTACGCCGACCTCTCCGGTCTGGCGATCGCGGTCCGGCTCGTCCAGTGGCGCCCTGACCTGCAGCCCGGCGCCGATGCGCTGCCGCGGGTCGCCGCCTGGCTCGCGGCGCTGCGCGAGCGCCCGTCCGCCGCCGCGATCGACGCGCGCGGTCCCGAGAAGCTGAGCGGCTGATGGCGGGCCGGCGTGCGCGGCACGCGCCCGCCGGGTAGCCCGCGCCCCATGCCGAGCGCCGTGCTGGTCATCGACATGCTGAACACCTACGAGCACGAGGACGCCGAGCAGCTCATGGCGTCCGTCCGCCGGGCGCTGCCCGGCATCCGGCGCCTGGCCGAGCGGGCCCGGGAGAACGGCGTGACGATGGTCTACGTCAACGACAACCACGGCGACTGGAGCTCGGGGCGCAGCGAGCTCACCGAGCAGGCGCTGCGCGGCCCGGACCCGGCTCTCGTGGAGCCGATCGCGCCGCCCGAGGGCTCGGTGCTGCTGACCAAGGCGCGCCACTCCGCCTTCTACGAGACGCAGCTCGAGTACCTGCTGCGCGAGCAGGGCGTCGACCGCGTCGTGCTGTCCGGCCAGGTCACCGAGCAGTGCATCCTCTACACCGCGCTGGACGCCTACGTGCGCGGCTTCGACGTGGTCGTCCCGCGTGACGCGGTCGCCGGCATCCGCGAGGACCTCGCGCGCGCGGCGCTGGAGATGATGGAGCTCAACATGCACGCCGAGCTGTCCACGGCGGCCGCGGTCGACCTCGGCGCCGCGCTGTCGACCGAGGCCTACCAGCCGCCCCGCAGCACGAGGTAGGGCCCGAGGGCGACGAGCGCCGCCGCCAGGCCGTAGCGCAGCCGGTGGGTGGGCAGCGCGTGCGCGACGCGCCATCCGATCGCCACGCCGGCCAACTCCGGTACGCCGACCAGCAGCGCGAGCGGCCACGAGATCGCGTCCTGCGCGACGTACGCGATCGTCCCCACCGCGGCGATCACGATCGACTGCGCCTGCGCGGCGCCCAGCGCGGGCAGCATCGGGACGCCCGCGAGGACCAGCAGCGGGACGCTGAGCAGCGGTCCGCCGACGCCGAACAGCCCGCCGGCCAGCGCGACGCCGGCCCCGATCCCGGCGACGGCGGCGCCCCCGGGCCCTGGAGCGGCGGCGGCCGGCGCGTCGCCGCGGCGCTCGCGGAGCAGGACGAGCACCCCGATCGCCGCGACGCAGAGGCCGAGCAGCGCGCCGAACGCATCGGCCGACACCTGGGCGTTGACCAGGACGCCGGCCGGCGTGCCGACGATCGCGGCGGAGAGGAGCACGAGCGCCATCCGGCGTGTGGACGCCTCGCGCAGCTGGCCGGAGCGCACGTAGGCGGCGGTGCCCGCGGCGCCGGTCGCAACGTGCGTGACGATGGCCGTCCCCGCCACCTCGGCCGGCGACAGGCCGGTGAGCGCGAACAGCCCGATCGTCACGAGCACGCCGCCCGGCCCGACCGCGGTGATCCCGATGCCGGCGAGCAGCCCGCACACCGCGAGCGCCGCGAGCGTGGCGTCGCTCAGCTCAGGGAACATGGACGGCGCATCCTCGCGGATGGGCGCCGCCGCGGGGCGCCCGGCCGCGCCGCGTGGCAGGGTGTCGGGCGTGGCCGATGCCCGCCCCGCCCTCCCCGCGGCCCGCGCCGCGGAGCGCTGAGATGGCCGACCCCCGCGCGGCCGACGCGCTGC
>JAICJK010000548.1 GCA_025928415.1 Solirubrobacteraceae bacterium
GCGCCCGGGCTTGCGGGCCAGCACGCGCACCGAGTGAAACCAGTAGCGCGCGCCCTCGGTGAAGTGGCGGTCGAGCGGGATCAGCGTGCCGAGCAGCGTGATCACGAGCTCGTGCAGCTCGCGCATCGCCGCCGTCTCGGGGCGGCCGTCCTGCACGCCGGCCATCTTGGCCGCGTTGTGCAGCACGTTGTACAGGCCGCCCGAGGTGTCGACGTCGACCGTCACCTCGGTGAAGCCCACCTCCGGGCAGACGCGCTCGAAGAACCCCGGCGTCAGGCGGACGTAGTCGTTGGGGTAGCCGTGCTGGTGCCAGACGAAGGGCATCACGACGACCATGACCCCGCCGGGGCGCAGGACGCGGTGCGTCTCGCGCAGGACCTCGTGCGGGTAGGCGATGTGCTCGAAGACCGAGTTGGACGCGACGCGGTCGATCGTCCCGGACCCGAAGGGCATCGCCGTGGCGTCGGCGACGACGTCGCACGGGTACTGGGGGTCGGCGTCCAGGCGGATGAACTCGCCCAGCCCGTCGCCGGCCACGAGCTCCTCCACGCGGGCGGCCGGGAACGCGGTGAACGTGCCGAGCTCGAGATGCACGGCGCCCGTGCGCTCGGTCGGCGCGTAGGCCGCGGCGCGCGCCTGGTCCCACGCCGGGCTCGCGTCCTCCCGGGCCGGGTTGACCCCGCCGAGCAGGTGCTCGCCGAAGACCGCGGCGCGCTCGCGCAGCTCCGCGGCGACCTCCGCGCCCCGCTCCGGCCCGAGGTGCGCGGCCAGCGCGCCGTCGACGAGATCCAGCAGCGCGGCGACGCGCTCGGGGCCGGCGTGGCGCGGGGGCTGCATGCGCGCGGACGCTAGCAGCGGCCCGGCGGCGGGCCGGTGCGGCAGACTGCCCCCATGAGCCACCAGGAGTTCGACGTCGTCGTCATCGGCGCGGGCCCGGCCGGCGAGGTCGCCGCCGGGCGGCTGGCCGAGGCCGGCCTGTCGGTCGCGATCGTGGAGGACCGCCTGGTCGGCGGCGAGTGCACCTTCTACTCCTGCATGCCGTCCAAGGCGCTGCTGCGCCCGGCGCAGGCGCTCGACGAGGCGCGGCGGGTCCCCGGGGCCGCCGAGGCCGCGACCGGCGAGCTCGACGTCGCCGCGGTCCTCGCGCGCCGCGACGAGATCATCCACGACCAGGACGACGGACCGATGCTGCCCTGGCTGCAGGACCGCGGCATCCAGCTGATCCGCGGCCGCGGGCGCCTGGCCGGCGAGCGGACGGTGGCGGTCGGCGACGACACGCTGGAGGCCGCCCGCGCGGTGATCGTCGCGGTCGGCAGCACCGCCTCCGTCCCCCCGATCCCCGGGCTGCGCGAGGCGCGGCCGTGGACCAATCGCGAGATCACGACGACCGAGCGCGTCCCCGGCCGGCTGCTCGTCCTCGGCGGCGGAGTCGTCGGCTGCGAGATGGCCCAGGCCTTCGCGCGCCTGGGCAGCCGCGTCGCCCTCGTCGAGCTCGAGGAGCGCCTGCTGGGCAAGGAGGAGCCGTTCGCCGCGGCGCAGGTCGCCGACGGCCTGCGCGCCGCGGGCGTCGAGCTGCACCTCGGCGCCGAGGCGACGCGGGCGCAGCGCCGCCCGGACGGCAGCGTCGCGCTCGAGCTCGCGGGCGGGACCGAGCTGACGGGCGACGAGCTGCTGTGCGCGCTGGGCCGCGCCCCGCAGACCGCCGACCTCGGGCTGGAGACCGTCGGCCTGCAGGGCGGCGGCACGATCGACGTCGACGACGAGCTGGCCGTCGAGGGGCACCCGTGGCTGCGGGTCATCGGCGACGCGAACGGGCGCGCGCTGCTGACCCACGCGGGCAAGTACCAGGCCCGCGTGGCGACCGACTGCATCCTCGGTCGCCCGGCGCGGCTGCGCGCCGTCGCCGACGGCGACCGGACGCCGCGGGTGACGTTCACCGAGCCGCAGGTCGCGGCGGTCGGCCTCACGGAGGCCGCCGCGCGGGAGGCGGGGCTCGACGTCGAGATCCTCGAGACCGGTACGAGCGCCAACGCCGGCGGCTCGTTCTACGGCCGCAACGCGCCGGGCACCGCGCGCCTGGTCCTCGACATGGGCCGCGAGGTCGTCGTCGGCGCGACGTTCACC
>JAICJK010000664.1 GCA_025928415.1 Solirubrobacteraceae bacterium
CGAAGCGGCCCGCGTCAACAGCGCGAAGATCGCCGCCGAGCTCGGCGGGCTGAGCGTCGGCAAGCTCCACGCGGCCGACCTCGCCGCCGACGCGCTGCACCGCGCGCTCGGCGCCGCCGCGCGCGCCGACGCCGCGGTGCCCGTCGCCCCGGGCCGGACGCTCGTGGCGATGAGCGGCGGCGTCGACAGCGCGGTGGCGGCGCTGCGGACGGGCGACCGGGCGGTCGCGGTCACCCTCGAGCTGTGGCGCGACCCCGAGAACGACGGCGAGCGCTCCTGCTGCTCGGCCGACGCCGTCCGCGGGGCGCGGGCCCTCGCGCACGGCATGGGCCTGCCGCACTTCACGCTCGACCTGCGCCCGGAGTTCCGGGCCGGTGTCGTCGAGCCGTGGCTGGCCGACCACGCCGCCGGCCTGACGCCGAACCCCTGCGTGCGCTGCAACGGCCACGTCCGCCTCGACGCGATGCTCGACCTCGCCGAGCGCCTCGGCTGCGCCGCGCTGGCCACCGGCCACTACGCGCGCACCACGCCCGACGGCCTGATCCGCGCCGCCGCCGACCCCGCCAAGGACCAGAGCTACATGCTCGCCCGCCTGGCGCCCGCGACGGTCGCCCGCCTGCGCTTCCCGCTCGGCGAGCTCCGCAAGCCGGAGGTGCGCGCGCTGGCCGCCGCGGCCGGCCTGCCCGTCGCCGCCAAGCCCGACTCGCAGGATTTGTGCTTCCTGGCCGGCACCGGGCGCGAGCGCTTCCTGGCCCGCCACGGCGGCCTGCGCGAGCGGCCCGGGGACATCGTCGACGCCGGCGGGCGCGTGCTCGGCCGCCATCGCGGCCACCACGGCTTCACCGTCGGGCAGCGCCGCGGCCTGCGCCTGGCTGCGCCCGAGCCGCTCTACGTCCTGGCCACCGACGCGCGGGCCAACACCGTGACGGTCGGCCCGCGCGCGGCGCTCGGCGCCACCACCGTCGCGCTGCGCGGCCTGCGGCTGCACCGCCCGGAGGCGGCGGTGGAGGCCGTGCGCCTGCGCTACCGCTCGCCCGCGGTGCCGTGCCGGCTGCGCGACGGCGCGCTGGAGCTCGGCGAGCCGTTCGCGGGCGTCGCGCCCGGCCAGCAGGCCGCGCTGCTGCAGGGCGACGTCGTGGTCGGGTACGCCACAATCAGTACGTGACCTCCGACGAGATCCGCGAGAGCTTCCTGTCCTTCTTCGAGGAGCGGGGGCACCGGCGCCTGCCGTCGGCGTCGCTGGTCCCCGCGCAGTTCGACCCGTCGGTGCTGCTGACGACCGCGGGGATGCACCCGCTCAAGCCGTACTTCAGCGGCCTCCAGGACCCGCCCGCGCGGCTGCTGACGAGCTGCCAGAAGTGCTTCCGCACGCCGGACATCGACCAGGTCGGCGACACCGCGCGCCACCTGACCTTCTTCGAGATGCTCGGGAACTTCTCGATCGGCGAGTACTTCAAGCAGGGCGCGGTCGACTTCGCCTGGGAGCTGTCGCTGGAGGGCTTCGGATTCAAGCCCGAGGACATCTGGATCACGGTCTTCGAGGGCGA
>JAICJK010000633.1 GCA_025928415.1 Solirubrobacteraceae bacterium
GAGGAGGAGCTCGCCGCGCGCGGGCACAGCGTGGAGCGCGCGGCCAAGCCGACGTTCACCAAGCCCGCCCCGGCGGACCTGCGCCGCGAGATCGCCGAGCGCTGCGACGCGGTGATCGAGGCGCTCGCCGATTGAGGCTCCTGCGTGTCGTGCGGTCTGCACGACGTCATCGGCTTCGAGGGGCAGGGCCGGCCGGCGGTGCTCGTCGCCTCGAGCGTCTTCGCGCAGGCCGCGCGCGACCAGGCGGCGCTGCTCGGCGCGCCGTCGCTGCGGCGCGTGCTGGTCGCCCATCCGATCCAGGACCGCTCCGACGCCGAGCTGGCCGAGCTGGCCCGCGGCGCGGTGGACGAGCTGCTGGCCGCGCTGGCGCGGTAGGCGCGCGCGGCCGCGCCGCCCCGCCGCCCGCCTCAGGTCAGCGGCCGCCCGAGCCGCTCGCCGAGCCCCGCCACTGCCGCCTTCGCGCTGCGGACGAGCTCGCCGGGGTCGACGCCGACGAGCTCGCCGTCGCGCTTGCGCTGCACGCCGTCGACCCACACGTGCTCGACGTTGCGCGGCTGGGCGGCGAGCACGACCTGCCCGTCGGCGACGTTGATCGGTGCGAGGTTGAGGTCGTCGGCGCGCAGGACGATGACGTCGGCGCGCTTGCCGGGGGTCAGCGAGCCGGTGACGTCGCCGAGGCCGAGCGCGCGGGCCCCGTCGATCGTGCCCTGACGCAGCACCTGGTCGGGCTGGATGACCTTGCCGTCCTGGTGCACGCCGCGCGGGATCGCGAGCGTCGCGCGCAGCACCGCGAAGAAGTCCGAGTTGTCGCTGGCCGCCATCGTGTCGACCGACAGGCACAGCGGGACGCCCGCGCGCATCATCTCGACGATCGGCGGGATGCCCATCCCGACGCGCAGCTCGGACAGGATGCTCAGCGAGACCGGCGTCCCGGTCCGGGCCAGGTAGGCGCGCTCGTCCTCGTTGGCGTGGATCGCGTGGACGAGCAGGACGTCGGGACCCAGCGCGTCGTGCTCCTCGTAGACGCTGATCCCTCGGACCCGCTCGACGTCGTGGCCGGTCATCATCGTGTGCGTCGTGATCGGCAGGCCGTGCTCGCGGGCGAAGGCGAACTCCTGCTGCCAGATCTCGGGCTGCGAGTAGTCGACCCCGCGGCAGGCGATCCCCAGGTGCAGCCGGCCGTCGGCCTCGCCGAAGCGCTCGCCGCGCAGGCGCAGGACGTCGTCGAGGTCGATCGGCTGCGTGCCCTGGGCGAACGAGCTGCCGGCCTCCGGGTCGCTGGACGGGCCGTAGGAGAAGCGCCCGCGCAGCCCCGACTCCTCGAGCGCCTGCAGCGCCGCGTCGGCGTGCTGCGGCGTCTGGATGTTGTGCTCCCAGGCGTGCATCGTGGTGATGCCGGAGTCGATCGCCTCGGCGAGCCCGAAGCGCACCGAGGTGTACGTGTCGTCGGGCGTGAAGTTCGCGCCGTAGGTGAAGACGACGTCGTGGAAGTAGGTCCCGAGGTCCCCGTAGCAGGCGCAGCCGCGCAGCATCGCGGCCCACATGTGGCGGTGGGTGTCGACGAAGCCGGGCATCACGATGCGGTCGCGCCCTTCGAGCACCTCGACGCCCGGCTCGCGGGGCAGCTCCGGGCCGACCGCGGCGATCCGCGACCCGTCGATGAGGACGTCGCCGCGCGGCAGGATGCC
>JAICJK010000619.1 GCA_025928415.1 Solirubrobacteraceae bacterium
CCGCGCCGCGTCGAGCAGGTCGGCGCCGCGGACGAGCTCGACGACCGCGCTGGCGGCGGCGATCGCCGCACCGCAGCCGGAGGCCTCGAAGCCGGCGTCGTCGACGCGCGCGCCGCGCACGCGGACGTCGAGGCGCACGAGGTCGCCGCAGGCGGCGCCGCCCGCCGCGCCCCGGTGGGCGCCCGCGGGGACGTGGCCCCGCCCGCGGGGATGCTGCAGGTGGTCGGCGAAGCGCTCGTCGGGCACGACCCGATGAGTGTAGGTCGGGCTCGCTCAGGATTCGGGCCGCACCTGCCGACTACCGGGGCACCGTGGACCAGCTCGCGCTCCCCTACCGCATCGCCCTGATCGCCGTGCTCGCCGTGTGCGCGCTGTGGTTCGTGGCGCTCAGGCCCAAGCCCGAGACGGCCGACACCGCGCCGCTGCCCGTGCCGGCCCACCACACCGCTCCCGGGGTCAAGGGCCTCGGCACCGCGGTGGACAAGGCCAAGGGCGCCGTCGCCACGAGCGACGCGTCGGCCAAGGCGACCGAGCAGGCCGCCGACGCCGCGTCGCGCGGCACGCTGTCCTCCCGCCCGGCCACGGACGCCGCCGCGAAGCCGGCTGCGAAGCCGGCCGCCGCCAAGCCCGCGACCGAGAAGGCCGCCAGGCCGGCCCCGGCGACGCACGCCAAGCCGACCTCCGCCGCGCCCGCGAAGCCCGCTGCCGCGCCCGCAAAGCCCGCCGCCGCCCCGAAGCCCGCCGCCGCGCCGAAGCCCGCCGCCCCCGCGCAGCCCCGCTCCACCGCGGTCACCGACCGCTCCGCCCCGATCCTCGCCGCCCTCGCCCAGGGCAAGGTCGCCGTCGTCCTCTTCCTCGACGCGCAGGCCGCCGACGACCGCGCGGTCCGCAGCGCGGTCAAGCAGGCCGCCAAGGGCCGCGCCAAGCTCATCACGCGCATCGCCCCGATCACCGCCGTCGGCGACTACGGCGCGATCACCCAGGGCGTCGCCGTCGCCCAGGCCCCCACCGTCCTCGTGATCGGCCCGGACAAGAAGGCGCAGGCCCTCACGGGCTACGTCGACGCCGCGTCGATCTCCCAGCTCATCAGCGAAGCGCGTCCGCGCTAGCCGCCGCGCTGCTGGTCCCGAGGGACCAGCGACGCCACGCCGAGCTCGCGCAGCTGCCGCGCGTCGACCGGCGCCGGGGCGCCCGTCAGCGGGTCGCCGCCGCTCGCCGTCTTCGGGAAGGCGATGACGTCACGGATCGACTCCCGCCCGGCGAGGATCGCGACGATCCGGTCGATGCCCATCGCGATCCCGCCGTGCGGCGGCGCGCCGTAGCGCAGCGCGTCGAGCAGGAAGCCGAAGCGCTCGCGCGCCTCCTGATCCCCCATCCCGAGCACCTTGAAGACCTGCTCCTGCACCTCGGGGGTGTGGATCCGGATCGAGCCGCCGCCGACCTCGACGCCGTCGAGGACCAGGTCGTAGGCGCGCGAGCGCTGCGCGCCCGGGTCGTCGAACGAGCCGCTGGGAGCGGTGAACGGGTGATGGATCGCCGTCCAGCGGCCGGCCTCCGGGTCGCGCTCGAACATCGGCCAGCCGACGATCCACAGCGCGTCGTGGGCGCCCTCGGGGATCAGCCCGAACCGCTCGCCGAGCTCCAGGCGCAGCGCGCCGAGCGCCACCGGCGCGATGTGGCGGCGGTCGGCCACGAACAGCAGCAGGTCGCCGTCTGCCGCCCGCAGCTCGGCGTTCACGGCGGCGATCTGCTCGGCCGAGAAGAACTTC
>JAICJK010000327.1 GCA_025928415.1 Solirubrobacteraceae bacterium
CAGCGCGTCGAGCGCGAGCTGGAAGCCCTTCTCGTGCACCAGGCGCCCGACGAGCAGGATCAGCCGCTCGTGCGGCGCGGCGAAGCGGGCGCGCAGCTCGGTCAGGGCGGCGGCGGGAGCCGGGCGCAGGTCCTCCGGATCAATCCCGTTCGGGATCACCGTCACGCGGTCCTCGGGCAGGCCGAAGACGTCGGAGACGTGCTCGCGCATGTACTGCGAGCAGGCGATCAGCGCGTCCGCACGGCCGGCCATCCAGGACTCGATTCCGTGGATGTAGCTCTGCGGGTGCTTGTCGACCCAGCCGTTGTGGCGCCCGTGCTCCGTGGCGTGGATCGTCGCGACGAACGGGACCCCGAGGCGGTCGGCCAGCCCCGCGGCGGCGGGGGCGACCAGCCAGTCGTGGCCGTGGACGACGTCGGGCTTGACCCGGCGGCCGAGCAGCTGCCCGGCGGCGAGCATGTCGGCGTTCATCCGCTCGACCCACGTGACGAACGCGTCGAGGTCGCGCGGCGCGGCCGCCTCGGGCACGCGGTGGACGTGGACCCCCGCGCGGTCCTCGTCGGCGGGCAGCTCGCGCGGGCCGCGCGACAGGACGTGGACCTCGGCCCCGTCGCGCGCGAGCCCCTCGGAGAGCTTGGCGACGTGGCGGGCGAGGCCGCCCTCCACGATCGGCGGGTACTCCCAGGACAGCGTGAGGGTGCGGCGCGGCACGGGCCACCGGGACCCTACCGGGCCGCGGCGGCCCGCCGGCGCCCGCGCCTACGGCGCCGGGCTGCTGACGGCCGCGCCCTGAGCGAAGGCCAGCACCCGCCGCCAGGCGTCCTGCGAGGCCTCGGCGTACTGCTCCTGGCGGCGGTCGAAGAACGAGTGCGGCGCGCCGGGGTAGACCACGACCTCGACGTCGACCCCCGCGTTGAGCAGCGCGGAGTGGAACTGCTCGATCTGGTCGGCGGGGATGCTCTCGTCCGCGCCGCCGAACAGGCCGAGCACCGGCATGTGCATGTGCGCGGCCAGATGCGCCGGGGAGGCGGCGCCGCGGCGCGAGCCGTCCAGCCCGCCGTAGAAGCCGACGACCCCGGCGAGGTCGAGGTCGGGGGCGGCGGCGGCCGTGAAGGCCTGGAAGCCGCCGAAGCAGAAGCCGACCGCGACGACGGGCCCGGGGCCCGTCCGCTCGCGCAGGTGGGCGACCGCCGCCGCCGCGTCGGCCTGCACCTGCTCGACGCGGGTCTGCGTCACGTGCGGCATGTACTCGAAGTCCTCGTCGCGCGGCCCGAGGCCGGCGGTCCGGCCGAAGTAGTCGATCGCGATCGCGTGGTGGCCGGCGTCGGCGAAGCGCTCGGCGAGCTCCTCGTAGAAGCGGTACAGCCCGCGGACGTCGGGGAGGATCACCACGCCCGCGCCGCGCGACTCGGCGGCCTGGCTCACGTAGGCCGAGAACGCGGTGCCGTCTGCGGAGGTCAGCGTCACGCGCTCGCCGGCGGCGCCGCCGGCCAGCGGCGGCCGGGCGCGCAGCGCCGCGGGCAGGTCGGGCGGGAGGGCGTCGTGGTCGAAGCACATGTCGTGCAACCTACGCCCGTTCGAGCAGCGCGAGGCCCAGCTCCCCGCCGAGCTCGCCCACGCGGGGCCGCGCGCCGAGGCGCACCGGCGCCCCGGTCAGCACGTCGCGCCACGCGCCGCGCAGCTCCTCGGGCAGCGCGAGCGTCGCGTCGCGCCAGACGCGCAGGACGGCGGCGACGAGGACCTCGCCCGCGCCGCGCGCGAAGGCCGCGACGCCGTCGCCGGGCTCGACCGGCCGGTAGGCGCCCGCGAAGGCCTCAGGGCGCCGGGCCCGCAGGTCGAGGCCGCGCCGGATGAGGTCGAGCTTGCGCGTCTCCGGGACCGGCGGCGCGCCGGCGGCCAGCTCGGCCAGCGCGCGGCGGCGCGCGCCGAAGTCCACGGGGCGGCGGTTGTCGGGGTCGACGAGCGACAGGTCGTCCATGTCGTCGCCCTGGTAGACGTCGGGCACCCCGGGGCAGGTCAGCTTGAGCAGCACGTAGCCCAGCGCCACGCGCGCGCCCTCCGCCCAGACCGGGGCGCAGAACGCGCGGAAGTCGGCCAGGAACGCGTCGTGGGCCAGCAGCCCCGCCGCGAAGTCCTGCACCTCGCGCTCGTGGGCCTCGTCGGGCTCGGTCCAGCTCGACGTGCGCTTGGCCTCGCGCAGCGCCTTGACCAGGTAGTCCCGCAGGCGGGACTCCTCGATCGGGAAGGCGCCCGCGAGCGTCTGGTAGACGAACCACTCCTCCGCGCCGTCGGCCAGGCCGCCCGTCAGCGCGTGCCAGCGCTCGACGGCCGCCCCCCAGGCCTCCGGCATGGTCGACAGCACGCCGATGCGCGCCCGGACGTCGGCCGACCGCTTGGCGTCGTGGGTCTGCGTGGTCAGCAGGCCGAGGGGGAACCGCTCGGCGCGCTCGGCGTTGCTCGCGTGGAAGTCGGCGACGCTGACGCCGAAGCGGGCCGGGTCGTTGCCCACCTCGCACAGCGTCAGCAGGCGCGCGTAGCGGTAGAACGCCGTGTCCTCCACGCCCTTCGCCGTCACCGCGGGCGAGGTCTGCTGGAAGCGCGTGACGAGCTCCTCGGGCGCCGGGTCCTCCAGCAGCAGCGCCCGGGCCAGCGCCGGGTCGATGCCCGCGGCCGCGATCGCCTCGCGGTCCTCGGCGGCGACCGCGCCGCCGGCGGCGTCCACGTAGGTGCGGTAGACGGGCAGCCTGGCCAGCGCCTCGGCGAGCGTCCCGGCGCCGAAGCGCTCGTCGACGCGGTGCAGGCGCTGCACCTCGGCGTCGAAGGCGCCGCGCGCCTGCTCGAGCTGGGCCTCGAGCGCCACGTCGGCGAACGGCCGCCCGTCGCCCGACCAGCGCTCCCACAGCGCCGTCATCGCCGCCTCGCCGGCCGGGTCGACCCACAGCCCGGCGACCTCGTTGAGGAACTCGTAGCCGACGGTGCCGGTGACCGCCCAGTCGCGCAGCGGCTCGCCCGGCGCCAGGATCTTCTCCACCCACACCCGCTCGGCGCCCCCCGCGCGCAGGCGCTCGAGATAGCCCGCGGGGTCGGCGAGCCCGTCCGGGTGGTCGACGCGCAGCCCGTCGAGCACGCCCTCGGCCACGAGCGACAGCACCTTGGCGTGCGTGGCCGCGAAGACCTCCTCGCGCTCCACCCGGATCGCCGCGAGGTCGTCGATGTCGAAGAAGCGCCGGTGGCGGCCGGTCCTCGGATCCACGTCGAAGAACCGCTCGCGCAGCTCGGGGTCGGCCCAGAAGCGGTTGGCCTCGTCGCGGCCCATGTGGTTCGGGACGATGTCCAGCACGACGCCGAGGCCCTGGCCCGCGAGGTCGCGGAACGCCGCCTCGCCGCCGAGCTCCTCGGAGATGCGGCCGGGATCGACGACGTCGTAGCCGTGCGTCGAGCCCGCCCGCGCCTGCAGCGACGGGGACAGGTAGAGGTGGGAGATCCCGAGGTCGCGCAGGTAGCCGGCGAGCTCGCGGGCCGCATGGAAGTCGAGCTCGGGCGAGAGCTGCAGGCGGTACGTGGCGCGCAGCGGCGTCACGCGCCCTTGTCCGCGTCGGTGGGCAGGCGCTTGAACACCTTGATGGAGCGCGCGGGCATCGGCACGGCCTGGCGGGCGGCCTGCACCGTGGAGCCCGGCTCGGCGTCCGGGAGCGCGGTCGACAGCTCCAGCGACCACGCGGCGCCGTAGCGGCGCGAGGGCAGCAGGAAGTCGACGTCCTCGAAGTGCGAGTTGACCAGCAGCAGGAACGAGTCGTCGCGCAGCCGGCGGCCCTGGCGGTCGAGGTCTCCGATGGCGTCGCCGTTGAGGAACAGCCCGATGGTGTGCACGGCGTCGCGCTCCCAGTCGCG
>JAICJK010000591.1 GCA_025928415.1 Solirubrobacteraceae bacterium
GCCGCCGCTTCCCGCTCGCGCAGGGCGCGCAGGCCGTCGCCGGCCTCCGCGCCGCGGGACAGCAGGCGCGGGCGGGCGCGGTACTTCGTGTAGGCGGGGGGCTGGTCGGGGGTGACCGGCGGCCGCCCGGGCGGGTCTGGGGGTTCCGGCACGGGCTTGGGTATGGTGGCGAACATGCCGCCGGCCTGCGTGATCGGCGTCGACCTCGGTGGCACCAAGCTCCTGGCCGGCGCCGTCGACGCGGACCTGAACGTCCACCACCGCGCGCACCGCGTCGCCCCGGGCGGCGACCGGATGGCGGTGCTCGAACGGGTCATCTCCGCGGTCGAGGAGGTCCGCGCCGCGGTCGGCGGCGAGGTTCGCGCCGTGGGCTTCGGCATCCCGTCGCTGATCGACCAGGGGCGCGGCCTCGTGGTCACCACCGTGCACCTGCCGATCGCCGGCGTCCCGTTCCGGGACCTCATGGCCGAGCGGCTCGGCCTCCCCGTCCACGTGGACAACGACGCGAACGTCGCGCTGCTCGCCGAGCATCGCTTCGGGGCCGCCGCGGGCGCGCGGCACGCGGCCCTGCTCACGCTGGGGACCGGCATCGGCGGGGCGCTGGTGGTCGACGGCCGCCTGGTCCGCGGCGCGCTCGGCGCGGCGGGGGAGCTCGGCCACATGGTGGTCGACCTCGACGGGCTGCCCTGTCACGGGAGCTGCCCCAACCGCGGCTGCCTGGAGACCGTGGCCTCGGGCACGGCGCTGGCCCGCTTCGCCGCCGAGGAGGCGGCGGCGGACGCGTCGGGGCCGCTGGGGCGCGCCGAGGCCGCGGGCCGGCCGCTCAACGGCCCGCTGGTCACCGAGCTCGCGCACGACGGCGATGCCGCGTCGATCCGCTGCCTGCGGCGCCTGGGCGAGGGCCTCGGCGTCGGGATCGCCAACGTCGTCAACGTCCTCAACCCGGAGGTGGTGGTGGTGGGCGGCGGCGTCATCGCCGCGGGGGACCTGCTGCTCGCGCCGGCCCGCGAGGTCGTCGCCGCCCGCGCGCTGTCGCCGTCGAAGGACCTCGTGCGGATCGTCCCCGCCCGGTTCGGGGCGGAGTCCGGGATGCTCGGCGCGGCGGTCCTGGCGATGGACGCGGAGGGGTAGTGGCCGGGGCCCTGCTGGTCTGCCCGACGCCGATCGGCAACCTCGAGGACGTCACGCTGCGGGTGCTCGCCGCGCTGCGCGACGCCGAGGTCGTGGCCTGCGAGGACACGCGGCGCACGCGGGTGCTGCTGGACCGCCACGGGATCCGCACGCCGCTGCTCAGCTACCACGAGCACAACGAGCGGGCGCGCGCGGAGGAGCTCGTGGCGCGGATCGCCGGCGGCGCGCTGGTCGCGCTGGTCTCCGATGCGGGGACCCCGGCGGTCAGCGACCCGGGCTTCGTGCTCGTCCAGGCCGCGGTGGCGGCCGGGCAGCGCGTCGAGGTGCTGCCGGGCCCCAGCGCTGTGGTGACTGCGCTGGTCGCGAGCGCGCTGCCCGTGGACGCCTGGCGCTTCGTGGGCTTCCTGCCGCGCAAGCGCGCGGCGCTCGAGGCGGTGTTCGGCGCGGGGGAGACCGTGGTCGCCTTCGAGTCCCCGCGCCGGCTGGCCGCCTCGCTCGCGGTGCTCGCCGCGCTGGACCCCGAGCGCCCGGCGGCGGTCTGCCGCGAGCTGACCAAGGTCCACGAGGAGGTCGTGCGCGGGCCGGCCGCGGCGCTCGCCGCGCGCTACGCCGAGCGGGCGCCGCGCGGGGAGATCGTGCTGGTGATCGGCCCCGCGCCGGCGCAGGACGGGCCGCTCGCGCCCGCCCTGGAGGCCGTCCGGCGGCTGGTCGCCGCGGGGGCCAAGCCGCGCGCCGCGGCGGCCGTGGTCGCCGGCCTCACCGGCACGAGCGCCAACGACC
>JAICJK010000371.1 GCA_025928415.1 Solirubrobacteraceae bacterium
CAATCGAAATGCTACTTTGAAATCGCTTTTGAAATTGAAAAAAATTCACCTTTCCCCCCTACCGATTGGATCTTCGAATACGCACTTTTACACGAGCATATGGGAGAAATCAAAGAAGACGAAGGACTGATCAGCGGCCAGCCCCAGGAGATCGCGACCGGCCCGCCGTTGTTGAAGCCCTGGCCGTAGGTGGTGAAGCACCCGGCCAGGATCGAGATGATCGTGAACGAGATCGCGAAGTTCTGGAAGCCGCTCCACGTGCGGCTCAGCTCCTGGCGGTAGCCCAGCTCGGCCAGGCGCTGCTCGTCGGCCGAACGCCGTTCCTCGATGGTGCTCACTGCGTCCCTCCTCGTGGTCCGGTGGCGGGGCCCCTGCTCCCCCAAAGGTCTGCCCATCCGTCCTCTGGCGGGGCGACTGTACGGCGAGCGTGCGCCGGAAGTCAACCGCTCCCGCGCGGCGGGTCCGCTCAGCGGCCGGGGAGCAGGCCGGCGAGCACGTGCTCGGTGCCCTGCAGGTGCTCGGTCGTGACCGCCACGGCGTGGCCGGCGTCGCGGGCGCGCACGGCCGCCAGCAGCCGGGCGTGCTGGGCGTTGGCGTGGGCCAGGACCTCGGGCGGATGCGCGATGTGGGCGATGAGGTCGCCCATGGCGCCCTGGGACTCGGTGACCAGGGTGGTCAGGCGCGTGCTGCCGGTCGACTCGGCCAGCCCGACGTGGAAGCGGGCGTCGGCCTGGCGGTAGGCGGGGAAGTCCTCGACGCGGTCGTCCATCGCGACCACGAGCTCGTCGAGCGGCTGGAGCTGGCGCGGATGCGCGCGCCCCGCCGCGAGCACCGCGACGCCGACCTCCGCGGCCAGGCGGGCATCGCAGACCTCGCGCCAGCCGGCGAGCAGCGCGGGCGAAGGGGGATCGGCGACCGGCGGGCGCGCCGCCACGAAGGTGCCGCCGCCGCGGCCCCGGATGGCGTGCAGGTGCCCGCTCTGCCCCAGCGCGATGAGCGCCTGGCGCAGCGTCGAGCGGGCGATCCCGAGCAGTTGGCACAGCTCGCGCTCGGCCGGGAGCCGCTCGCCGGGCGGCAGCAGCCCGAGCTTGATCGCCGTCCCGAGCCGGTCGACGGTCTCCTCGAAGGCGGTCTGCGACTCCACGGGGGCGAAGATCGCCTCCAGCGAGGTCGGCTCCTCCAGCGCGGCGGGCCTCACAGCCGCTCGAACCCCCTGACGCGCTCCCAGTCGGTGACCGAGGCCTCGAACGCGGCGAGCTCGACGTCGGCCGCGTTGAGGTAGTGCGCGACCACCTCCTCGCCGAGGGCCTCCCGCGCGACGGCGCTGCCGGCGAACGCATCGCGCGCGGCGCGCAGCGTCGACGGCACCCGCGGCCGGTCGGCCTCGTACGCGTTGCCCTCCAGCGCGGGCTCGAGCTCCAGGCGCTCGTCGACGCCGTGCAGCCCGCCGGCGATCATCGCGGCGAGCGCGAGGTAGGGGTTGACGTCGGCGCCCGGCACCCGGCACTCCAGGCGCTTGGACGGCCCGTGGCCGACGACCCGCAGCGCGCAGGTGCGGTTGTCGTGGCCCCAGGCCACGGCGGTGGGGGCGAAGGACGCCGAGGCGAAGCGCTTGTAGGAGTTCACGTTGGGGGCCAGCAGCAGCGTGAGCTCCTGCAGCGTCGCGAGCTGCCCGGCCAGGAAGCTGTCGAAGAGCGCGGGCTGCTCGGCGAACAGCGGCCGTCCGTCCCTGTCGCGCAGCGACAGGTGGATGTGGCACGAGGAGCCCTCGCGCTGGTCGAACTTCGCCATGAAGGTGATCGACGCGCCCTCCTGCGCGGCGATCTCCTTGGCGCCGTTCTTGTAGATCGCGTGGTGGTCGGCGGCTCGCAGAGCGCTCTCGAAGCGGAAGTTGATCTCGTGCTGGCCGAGGTTGCACTCGCCCTTGGCGTCCTCGACGCGCATGCCGGCGCCGAACATGGCGTTGCGGATGCGCCGCAGCAGCGGCTCGACGCGCGCGGTGCCGAGCAGCGAGTAGTCGACGTTGAAGCGGTTGGCCGGCGTCAGGCCGCGGTAGCCCGCGTCCCACGCCTGCTCGTAGCTGTCCTCGAACACGATGAACTCGAGCTCGGTCCCGGCGAAGGCCTCCCAGCCGCGCTCGGCCAGCCGGGCGAGCTGGCGGCGCAGGACCTGGCGCGGCGAGGCGACCACGTCGCTGCCGTCCTCCCAGGCCACGTCGGCCAGCACCAGCGCCGTGCCCTCCTGCCAGGGGACGGGCGTGAGCGTCTCGAGGTCGGGCACGAGCACGAAGTCGCCGTACCCGCGATCCCACGACGACATCGCGTAGCCGGAGACCGTGTTCATCTCCACGTCGACGGCGAGCAGGTAGTTGCAGGCCTCGGCGCCGTGCTCGAGCACCTCGTCGAGGAAGTGGCGGGCGTGCAGGCGCTTGCCCTGCAGGCGCCCCTGCATGTCGGTGAGCGCGAGCAGGACGGTGTCCACCGACCCTGCCTCGATCGCGCTGCGCAGCTCGTCGGTGGTCATGGCGCGCGAAGGTATCGGGTGAAGACCTTTCGCGCCAAGTCGGTTGCCGTGCCCGGGGGACGCGGGCTAGGGTCGCCGCGTGCCGGGCGAGCTCGCCACCGCGCTGAGGAGCCTGGAGCCCGCGCTCGGGGCGCTCGAGGGCGAGCCGGTCGCCCTCGACGGCGGGATCACGAACCGCAACTACCGCGTGACGCTCGGCGGGGCGCCGCTGGTCGTGCGGCTGTGCGGCAAGCAGACGGGGCCGCTCGGGATCGACCGCGACACGGAGTGCCTCGCGGCCGAGCGGGCCTCCGAGCTCGGCATCGGCCCGCCGGTCGTCGCCCGCCTGCCGGCCGAGGGGGTGCTGGTCTGCGCGTTCGTGGACGGCGTGCCGCTCGAGCAGGAGGAGCTGCGCCGCCCGCGGGTGCTCGGCGAGGTCGCGGCCGCCCTGCGCGCCTTCCATGCCGGCCCGCCGCTGCCGACGGCCTTCGCGGTCTTCCGGCTGGTCGCCGATCAGCGCGACCTCGGCGCCGCCGTCCCGGCCGACCACGCGGAGCTGCTCGGGATCGCGCACCGCATCGAGCGCGCGCTGGCCGGCCACCCCGAGCACGCGCCGGTCCCGTGCCACAACGACCTGCTGCGGGCCAACCTGCTGCGCACGGCGGACGGGCTGCGGCTCGTCGACTGGGAGTACGCGGGCATGAACGACCGCTACTTCGACCTCGGCAACCTCGCCGCGAACAACGGCCTGGGCGACGAGGACGAGCACGCGCTGCTGGCCGCCTACTGGGGCGAGCCGGCCACGGCGCGGCGCCTGGCCGCCCTGGGGCTGATGCGCTTCGTGTCGGACTTCCGCGAGGCGATGTGGGGCCTCGCGCAGACCGTGCTGTCCGATCTCGACGTCGACTACGCGGCCTACGCCGACGAGCACTTCGCCCGGTTGCGCGAGCGGGCCGGCGATCCGCGGGTGGGGGCCTGGCTCGCCCGGGCCGCACGAGAAAGCTGACGCCGCCGTCACCTTGGCTGGTAGGCTCGGAGGAGTGACACCGGGTCAGGCCCAGCACGACTTCGACTGGCTGATCGTCGGCTCGGGGTTCGGGGG
>JAICJK010000431.1 GCA_025928415.1 Solirubrobacteraceae bacterium
ACCGCGGGCACGACCTACCTCATCTACCGCGGGCGCCACCAGCACCGGCCCAGCCGGGAGACGTCGCTCACCCGCCTGGCCGGGACGGTCATGCGCCGCCCGGTGATGGGCCCGCGTGAGCTGTTCTACGCCGACCTGTACGCGAGCCGCGACACCGGCTGCACCAGCCGGCTCGGGCTCCCGGGCGCGCGCGACCAGCACACGGGCTGCGTCGGCGCGCACCTCGTCGAGCACGACCTGTTCGACTTCCTCCTGTTCTCGCTGCCCGACAACGACACCCACTCCCACGAGCACGGGCCGAGCGCGCAGACCGCGTCGATCGCCGAGGCCGACCGGCAGCTCGACCGCCTCATGCACGCCGGCGGCGGGGTGGACCGCTTCCTCGCCGAGCACGCCGTGATCGTCGTGGCCGACCACTCCCACACGCCCGTCGAGCACCCGGTCGAGCTCGTCGAGGCGCTCGGGAGCGACATCCACGTGCTCGCGCCGGCGCGCACGGGCATGACGCGCTCGCGCCGGGCGGCCGGCGCCGACGTCGCGTGGTGCCCGTCCCAGCGGTCGGCCCAGCTCTACGTCCTGGACCCCGGGCGCCGGGACGAGCTGCTGCGCGGAGGCCTGGTGGAGGCGGCCCTGTCGGCCGACGGCGTGGAGCTCGCCATCCACCGCGGCGGGAACGGCGACGCGGTGATCAGCTCGGCGCGCGGGGCGCTGCGCTTCCGGCCGGGCGGCGGCGACGGTGCCGTGCGCGACGCGCGCGGCGCCCGCTGGTCGGTCGCCGGCGACCTGGCGGTCCTGGGCGCGAGCACCGCCGACGGCGCCTTCACGGCGGACGACTACCCCGACGCGCTCGCGCGCGTGTGGGCCGCGCTGGGCTGCCCGACCTCGGGTGACGTGCTGCTGAGCGCCGCGCCCGGCTGGGAGTTCCCGGACTGGGGCGGCGTGGACCACGTCGGCGGCGGCTCCCACGGCTCGCTGCACGCGTGCGACTCGCTCGGCGCGCTGGTGTTCTGCGGCGTCGCGGCGCCGCCGGCCCGGGCCGCGGACCGAGCTTGGTCGATCGCGGACATCACGCCGATGATCCTGGCGCATTTCGGTCGTTAGTCCGGGGCACGGCGCGACGGTGCCCGGTACGCTGGGCCGATGCCCGACGAGGCCGCAGCGGTCGCGTTGCCCCTTCGCCGCCGCGTGCGCCACGGCCTGCGCAGGCGGGACAACTGGTGGCAGCTCGTGCGCTTCGGCGTCGTGGGCGCCAGCGGCTACGTCGCCAACCTGGCGACCTTCGCGCTGGCGGTGCACGCGCTCGGGCTCGACTACCGGCTGGCCGCCGTGGCCGCCTTCGTCGTCGGCGTGACGAACAACTTCTGGTGGAACCGGCTGTGGACGTTCGCCGCGCACGCCGGCCATGCCGGGTTCCAGGCGGCGCGCTTCTTCCTCGTGTCCGTCGCGACGTTCCTCGTCTCGCTGCTGCTCCTCGAGCTGCTCGTCCGCGCCGGGGCGGCCGAGGTCCCGGCCCAGGCCGCCGCGATCGTCGCCTCGACGCCGCTGAACTTCCTCGGGAACAAGCTCTGGAGCTTCCGCGGGTGAGAGGCGCCCGCGCGGCGCTGCTCGCCGCGCTGGCCCTCCTCCTGCTTCTCGCCGGTGGGCCGGCGGCGCGCGCGCAGACGGCCCCCGGGGCGCCGGCGCAGCCGCGGAGCGGGATCCAGGTCCAGCCGCGCCCCCAGGCGCCGGTGGACCCGAACAAGCTCGTCTACCAGGCCGACCTCGACGTCATCCCGGCCGGCATGCGGCACTCGGGGCGCCAGGTCCAGGCGATCGCCGACGCGGTGCCGCTCATCGTCGCCGAGCGACGCAAGTTCCCCGGCTCCTACCCGGGCGTCTTCCGCAAGGGGACGGGCCGCTGGCAGGTCTCCTACTACGACCGCCACGCCACCCCGCCGCGGGAGATCGGGCAGGTCACGATCGACGACGCGACGGGCAGGGTGACCGAGGCCTACGTGGGCTACAAGGTCGCGTGGACGATGGCCCGCGGGTACCCCGGGGCCTTCGGCCGGAAGGTGAACTCGCCGTGGGTGTGGATCCCGCTGACGATCGTGTTCGTCGTGGCCTTCCTGGACTGGCGCCGCCCGCTGCGCCTGCTGCACCTCGACCTGCTCGTGCTCGTGGCCTTCGGGGTCTCCGTGGCCTTCTTCAACGACGCGCAGATCAGCGTCTCGGTCCCGATCGTCTACCCGCTGCTGGCCTATCTGCTCGCCCGCATGCTGTGGATCGGCCTGCGCTCGCACCCGGAGACCGACCCGCCGCGGCCGCTGGCGCTGCTCGTCCCGGCGACGTGGCTGGCGATCGGCGTCGTGTTCCTCCTGGGCTTCCGCATCGGACTGAACGTCACGAACTCGAACGTGATCGACGTCGGCTACTCGGGCGTGATCGGGGCCGACAAGCTGGTCCACGGCAAGCCGCTGTACGGGACCTTCCCGAAGGACGACGAGCACGGCGACACCTACGGCCCGGTCAACTACGCCGCCTACGTGCCGTTCGTCCAGGCGCTGGGCTGGAGCGGCCGCTGGGACGACCTGCCGGCGGCCCACGGAGCGGCGATCGCCTTCGACCTGCTCAGCGTCGCGCTGCTGCTGCTCATCGGCCGGCGGATCCGCGGGCCGACCCTGGGCTGGGCGCTGGCCTTCGGCTGGTGCGCCTACCCGTTCACGCTCTACGTGCTGAACTGCAACTCGAACGACGCCCTGGTGTCGGTGCTGGTCCTGCTCGCCATCTGGGTCGCGGGCTCGGCGCCCGCCCGCGGGGTCGCGGTGGCGCTCGGAGGCCTGGCGAAGTTCGCCACGCTCGCGCTCGCGCCGCTGTTCGCCTTCCACGGCGCGGTGCGGCGGCGGACGGTGGCCGCGTTCGCCGCGGCGTTCGCGGCCTGCGCGGCGCTGGCCATGGTGCCCGTCATCGCCCGGGGCGAGTCGCTGAGCACGATGTACGACCGGACGCTCGGCTTCCAGGCGCAGCGCGGCTCGCCGTTCTCGATCTGGGGCCTGTACCACCTCGACGCGCTGCAGCACGTGTGGCAGCTCGCGGCCGTGGTGCTCGCGCTGGGGATCGTCCTGCT
>JAICJK010000101.1 GCA_025928415.1 Solirubrobacteraceae bacterium
CGACGCCGGGCGCCGCCAGA
The DNA here is from genome assembly GCA_025928415.1 of Solirubrobacteraceae bacterium. Taxonomy (GTDB): domain Bacteria; phylum Actinomycetota; class Thermoleophilia; order Solirubrobacterales; family Solirubrobacteraceae; genus Paraconexibacter. The sequence continues at coordinate 21 of JAICJK010000101.1, forward strand.
CGCAGGACCTGCTTGCCGACGTCGAGCAGCTCCTGGGCCGCAGCCGCACCGAGGTCCTCTCGCGCGCGGGCTCGTCGAGCGACCGGGTGCTGCGCGAGGTCGACCGCGTCCGCCGCGGGGCGGGCGTCGGGCCGTCGTTCCCGATCCTCAACTACGGCGACCTGACCGCCGCCCAGGCGCCCGCCGCGAGCGGCGACGAGATCGTCCGCCAGAACCTCCTTGCCGTCCGCGACCTGCTCACCGACGGGGTCGTGCTCACCGCCCAGCGCATCCAGGAGGCGCTCGACGACGCGGTGCAGCGCGGGCGCATGACCCGCCGCGACGCGGAGGACCTCGCCAAGGGGCTGCTCGACGCCGGGCGCCGTCAGACCCAGGACCTGCTCGCCGACGTCGAGCAGCTGCTCGGCCGCAGCCGCACGGAGGTCGTCTCCCGGGCGAGCCAGTCGGGCGACCGGGTGCTGCGCGAGGTCGACCGCGTGCGCCGCGGGGCGGGCGTCGGGCCGTCGTTCCCGATCCTCAGCTACGGCGAGCTGACGGCCGCCCAGATCGTCGCCCGCCTCCCGGACCTCAAGCCGGCCGAGCTGCGCAAGGTCCGCGACCACGAGCGCCGCGGCGCGAACCGCAAGTCGGTCCTCGGCGCGATCGACAAGCGCCTGCGCTAAGCGGTCCCGGCGATCGCGGCGAAGCGCTCCGGGTCGACGTTGCCGCCCGAGAGCGTCACGCCGACCCGGCGCCCCGCGACGTCGACGCGGCCGGCGAGCACCGCCGCCAGGGCGCTCGCGCCGCTGGGCTCCACGACGAGCTTGCAGCGCTCGAAGAGCACCCGCATCGCCGCGGCGATCTCGGCGTCGGTGACCGTGACGACCTCCTCGACGAGCGCCTGGAGGATCGGGAAGGTGAGCTCGCCGGGCGTCGGGACCTGCTGGCCGTCGGCGATCGTGCGGCCCACGTCGATGCGCACGCGCCGCCCCGCGGCCAGCGAGCGGCGCGTGTCGTCGGCCACCTCGGGCTCGACGCCGACGATGCGGATCGACGGGCGCAGCGACCGCGCGGCCACCGCGCAGCCGGCGGTCAGCCCACCGCCGCCCGTGCACACGACCAGCACGTCGAGGCCCTCGACGTCCTCGCACAGCTCCAGCGCGGCGGTGCCCTGCCCCGCGATGACCCACGGGTCGTCGTAGGGCGGCACGAGGACCATGCCGCGCTCGCCGGCCAGGGCGCGCGCGAGCGCGTCGCGGTCCTCCGCGTAGCGGTCGTAGGTCACCACCTCGGCGCCGTAGCCCTCGGTGGCGGCGCGCTTGGACGCGGGCGCGTCGGCGGGCATGAGGATCGTCGCGCGGGTGCCGCACAGCCGCGCGGCGAGCGCCAGCGCCTGCGCGTGGTTGCCCGACGAGCCGGCCGTCACGCCGGCGCGGCGCTCGGCCGCGGTCAGGGTCGCCACGCGGTTGTAGGCCCCGCGGAACTTGAACGCGCCGGCGCGCTGCAGGTTCTCGGCCTTGAGGAACAGCCGCGCGCCGGTGCGCTCGTCCAGCGTGCGCGACGTGACGACGGGCGTGCGGTGCGCGACGCCCGCCAGCCGGGCCGCGGCGGCCCGGACGTCGCTCGCGTCGATCGCGAGGGCAGCGGTGCTCAGCGGAGGGGGCGGGCGTCGCGGTCCATGGCCCTGCCATCCTAGGTTCCGTGGCCACCCCCGCGAAGACCCGCCCCGAGCGCGGTCAGGAGCTCGAGCTCACGATCGACGACCTCGCCTTCGGCGGCAACGGCGTGGCCCGCGCGGGCGGCTACGTGCTGTTCGTCCAGGGCGCCGTGCCGGGCGACCGCGTCCGGGCCGTGGTGACCAAGCGCAAGCGCGACTACGGCGAGGCGCGCACGCTGGAGGTGCTCGCCCCGAGCCCCGACCGCATCGCGCCGGTCGCCGACCATCCGGGGGCCCCGTGGCAGGTGCTGCCCTACGCGCGCCAGCTCGAGGTCAAGGCCCGGCAGGTGGCCGAGGCCCTGCGCCGCATCGGGCACCTCGAGGGCTTCGAGCAGGAGGAGATCGTCCCCGCCGCCGAGCAGTGGGGCTACCGCAACAAGCTCGAGTACTCGTTCGGCATGGACGGCGAGCAGCTCGTGTGCGGCTTCCACGCGCCGGGGTCCTGGGAGGACATCGTCGACGGCGAGTCGCGCCTGGGGTCGGCGCGCGCGAACGCCGCGCGGGCCGAGGTGCTCGCGTTCTGCCGCGCGCAGGGCCTGACCGCCTACGACCGCCGCGCCCAGCGCGGCCTGCTGCGCAACCTCGTCGTCCGCGAGGCGCGGCGCACCGGCCAGGTCCAGGTCCGGCTGGTCACCTCGCCTGGCGACCTGGACACCGACGCGCTCGCCGCGGCCGTGCAGGCCGACTCGCTGATCTGGACCCGCGCGGCCGGCGTGGGGGAGACGACGGCGGGCGGCAACAGCCAGCTCGTGGCGGGCGCGCCGGCGATCGAGGAGGAGCTGTGCGGGCTGCGCTTCCGCGTGTCCGCCGAGGCGTTCTTCCAGACGAACACCGAGATGGCCGAGCGCCTGTACGGCGTGGCCGCGGACTACGCGGGGCTCCAGGGCTGGGAGCGCGTCTACGACCTGTTCTGCGGGATCGGGACGATCGGCCTGTCCCTGGCCGGGCGCGCCGGCGAGGTGTGGGGCCTGGACATCGTCGAGGACGCGATCGCCGACGCGATCGGCAACGCCGAGCGCAACGAGATCCACAACGCGCGCTTCTTCGCCGGCGACGTGCGCCTGGCGCTGCGCGAGCTCGTCGAGCAGGCCGGCCGCCCCGACGTGCTCGTCGTCGACCCGCCGCGCGCCGGCCTCTCCCAGAAGGTCGTGCGCCGCGTGATCGAGGCCAACCCCAAGCGCATCGTCTACGTCTCCTGCAACCCGACGACGCTCGCGCCGAACGCCGCCCAGCTCACCGAGGCCGGCTATGTCCTGCGCAAGCTCCGCCCGGTGGACATGTTCCCGCAGACGCCGCACATCGAGTGCGTGGCCCTGCTGGAAAGAGGCCCGTGACAAGCGCCCGAGGCGGTCATCTGTTTCCGCGTGCGGATGAGGATGGCGAACGTGGCTGACCGCCGAACCTCACCGCTGAACCTCAAGGTGCTCTTGGCTGCGATCGAGGCGGCACCTCCGGTCGCGGCCATCGACGTGCTCGGTGCGGCCCTGCACGAATCGCTGGGGGCGAGCGACGTCAGCTTCCTGATCGCCGACTTCGGCGGGCGATCGCTGGTGCGCCTCAGTCACGTCGCGCACGCTCGGGACGGACAGGGGCTCGGTCGCGAGCGTGCGGAGACGGTGCCGCTCAGCGGGACGCCGCACGGGCGAGCATTGACCGAACAGGAGGTGGTGGTCGTCGCCGAGGACGGCGGTGTTCGTCTGCTCGCTCCGGTGACCAGTCGCGGCGAAGCGGTCGGGGTCCTCGAGATCGCCTTGGCCGAATCACCCGGCGAGCAGACGCTGTCCGACGTGGCCCTGGCAGCTCACGCGCTGGCCTATGTCGTGATCGCCAATCGCCGGTACACCGACTTGTTCGAGTGGGGCCAGCGCTCCGTGCCGCTGTCGTTGGCCGCCGAGATCCAGCACCGGCTGCTGCCGAGCACCTACACCTGCGAGGCGGGGCAGTTCACCCTTGCCGCGTGGCTGGAGCCCGCAGGGGACGTCGGCGGCGACACGTTCGACTTCTCCCTGGAGCGCGACACCCTGCACCTGTCCATGACCGACGCGATGGGTCACACCGTCGAGGCGTCACTGCTGGCCACCGTGCTGGTCGGTGCCCTTCGGGGGGCGCGCCGCCGCGGCGTCGATCTCGCCGAGCAGGCCCGCTTGGCTCATGAGGCCCTCGCGGACTACGCCCGCGATGGCGCCTTCGTCACCGGGCAGCTCGTGCGCGTCGACCTCAACCGCGGCGCAGCGATCATCGTCAACGCAGGACACCCACCGCCGTTTCGCATGCGTGACGGTCGCGTGGACCGGATCGCGCTCCAGGCCGACCCACCGTTCGCGACCATCCTGACCTCTGGCACCTATGCCGTTCAGGCCCTCGACCTCGAGCCAGGCGACCGGTTCGTGTTCCTCACCGACGGGATGCTGGAGCGCAACGCCGCCGGACTGGACACCGCAGCGATCCTGGCCGACACCCGCGACCTGCATCCGCGGGAAGCGGTGCAGCACCTCACGCGGGAGGTCTTGCAGGCAGGCGGCGGCGAGCTGCGCGACGACGCGACGGCACTGTGCCTGGACTGGCACGGCGGACCCCCGCGCGACCGCGACGCCGACTCCGGCGCCGACCGACGAGAAGACGCCTAGCCTGCGCGGTCGCTGGTTCGTGGCGCTGCTGGAGCGCGGGCCGTAGGGGACCGCCGGGGGCCGGCGGCCCGCGGGCGGTGCGGGTGCTGCTGCGGAGCGCCTCGTCGCCGGGCGTCGCCGGGCGCCTCGCTGGTCCCACCCCCGACGAGGCCTTCGCCGACGCCGTCGTGCGCGAGACGCTGCGGCTGCATCCGCCGGCGGTCGCCGTCCTGCGCCGCCTCACGGCCCCGGCGCAGATCGGGGGCTGGCCGCTGCCGGCCGGGACGGTCGCGATGGTCCCCATCCCGCTCGTCCAGCGCGACGGGCGCCACCACCGCGAGCCCGATCGCTTCCGGCCCGAGCGCCAGCTCGAGCCGGGGGCGGCCCCGGAGTGCGCGATGCTGCCGTTCGGGGGCGGCGCGCGGAGCTGCCTCGGCGAGTCCCTGGCCTGGGCGCAGCTGCGCGCCGTCGTGCCGGTCGTGCTGGCCATGACGTCCCTGCGGCCGCTGGGCCCGCAGCCGGAGAAGATGGTGCTGCGCGCGACGATCCTCGTGCCGCGCCGCAGCGGCCTGGTCCTGGCGCGGCCCCGGACCGTCTAGAGCTGGTCCTCGCCCTTGGCGTAGGCGATCTGCAGGACGTCGGAGGCGAACGCGGCGCCGGCGACCGACGCGACCCAGCGGGTGGGCCGCGGCGCGACCAGCAGTCCGGCGGCCAGCGCCGCGCCGACCCACGGGCTCAGGCAGTACGGGCAGGTGACGAGCTCGCCGACCGCGCGCCGCAGCCCGCGCCCCCGCGCGGCCTCGGTGACCTCGGCCGGGCCGGCGTCGTCCTCGAACGTGGTGAACGGCGCGCGCAGCGTGCTGGTCACGCGATCCTTGGCCAGCAGCCGCGAGGACTTGTGGGTGGCCACGGCGATCAGCGCGAAGTCGGCGAGGCCGATGCGCTCCGGAAGCTCGCGCCCCGATCGCCCGAACCAGGTCGCGAAGCCGCCGCCCGCAGCGCCGAACAGCCCCATGAGCACGGCGTAGGCGCCGAGCGGGCGCTCCTGCTGGGGCGAGTGCCCGGCGAACGGGCCGACGTCCTGAAGCCGCATGCCCGCGCCCTACCCGCGCGCGGCGGCCCGCACCCATCGGGCGTCACGGCCGGTCCGCCCCGCCGCGGCCGGGGGTTCGGCCCGGCGCGCGAGGGCTACGCTCGGAGTGATGCGTCACCGGATCACGCTGCTCGCCTTCTCCCTGCTCGCGCTGCTGCCCGCCGACGCCCTGGCGCGCGCGGGCGGCGGGTCGCACAGCTTCAGCCGCGGCCCGAGCGGTCGCGGTGGCGGGCGCGGCTTCGGCGGCGGCCATCACTTCTTCTTCTTCGGTGGCGGCGGGGGCGGCAGCGTCCTGCTGATCGTCATCATCGTCGTCATCGTGCTGGTCGTGATGTCCCGCAGGGGCGGCGGGCGCCGCTTCTGATGGGCGGTCGCTGAAGTGGGGCTGCGCGCGCTGCTCGGCGGCCGGCGCCGCGCCCGGGCCGACCGGGAGGCGGCGGCGCGGCTCGCCGCGCTGGAGGCGGCGCAGGACGACCCGCTGTTCGACCCCGGCGTCGTCGCCGGCCGCGCCGCGGCGCTGTTCGTCGCGATCCAGCGCGCGTGGAGCGCCGACGACGTCGCGGCGCTGCGGCGGATGGTCGGCCCCGAGCTCATGGTCGAGTGGGAGGCGCGGCTGGCCGACTTCCGGCGCAAGGGCTGGCGCAACCGCGTCGACGTCGTCGACGGCCCGGACGTGCGCTACGTGGGCGTGACCAACCGCGCGCAGGACGCCGAGGACCGCGCGGTCGTGCGGGTGACGGCGGCGCTGCGCGACGTCGTGGTCGACCGCCGCGGGAACGTCATCCCCAGCGACGAGGGCGAGGTCGCCCGCATCGGCGAGTTCTGGTCGCTGGGCAAGCGCGGCGGGGACTGGGTGCTCGTCTCCGTCGAGCAGGACCGGGAGGGCGCGCACCACCTCTCCGACCCGCTGGTCGCCGCCCCCGAGGGCGACGACGCCCGCCTGCGGGCCGACGCCGTCATGGAGCTGGCCGCGGCGGACGGCGTGCCGGCCGGCCAGGCCGGGGAGCTGCTGTCGCCGGGCTTCTCGGGCACCGCGCGCGCGGCTGCGCTGGACCTGTCGCTGGTGGACGGGCGCTTCGCGCCGGACGTGCTGGGCACGGCGGTCGGCGAGGTCGTCGACGCCTGGGCGCAGGCCGTCGACGGGCCGGACGAGCCGCTCGCGGCGCGGACGACCCCGCAGGCGCTCCAGGCGCTGCTCTACCCCACCGCGAGCTATCGCGCCCGGCTGGTCATCCGCGGCGCCGAGGGCCGGGCGCTGACCATCGTCGCGGTGGCGGCGGGCCCGCCGCCCGAGGTCCGCCTCGAGCTCGAGGTCGCGGGGGTGCAGTACGTCGAGGACCGCGACACCACCGAGGTGCTGGCCGGCAGCCGGCGGCGCCGGGCCACGACGCGGCAGCGCTGGACGCTGCGCCTCTTCGACGACCCGCGCCGCCCCTGGGTGGTCGTCGGCGCCGCCGGGGTCGTGCCCGGCTGAGCGCCGGGACGGGCGCTCCGGTGTCCGAGGGGCACCGGAGCGCCGCGCCGGGCTAGTCGTTCAGGCGCCGGCCCGCGGCGTCGAGGACGCCGGCCCGGTCCTTGTGGTCGCGCTCGTAGGTCCGCACCGTGCGAGCCGTGTCGGCGTCGCTGTCGGCCAGCGCGCTCGCGATGGCGTCGACGCTCTGCTCGTCGTACCCCGACCAGGGCTCGTCGCCCGTCAGCTTGGCGATCCTGTCCGTGATCGTCGCGCGGTTCTCGCGCTTGGCCTCGTAGGCGCCGATCATCCGCAGCTCGCGCTGGCTGAAGCCCTTGAGCTTGGCGGCGATGTCCTGCGCCGACTGCTTGTCGTAGTCGGCGATCGGAAGGTCCTGCTCGGTGGCCACGGCGCCGGTAACGGCGCCTTCGGCGGCGGCGACGCCGGGGATCTTGCGGGCCTTGTCGGCAATGCTCATGTGCTGCTCCTTGGTGTCAGATGAAGAGGGCGAAGGCCAGCGACGCGCTGGGCCTCCGATGCTGCTGGGCGGGGTCCGGGGATCTCGCGCGGTGCGGCGTTCAGGCGTTGGTGTGCTCGCGCTCGGCGGCCTTCAGGACGCCCGCGCGGTTCTTGTGGGCGCGCTCGTAGGAGCGGACCTCGCGTGCGCGCTCGTCGTCGCCCTCTGAGAGCACGGCGGTGACCTCGGCGGCGGTCAGCTCGTCATAGCCGGCCCACGGCTCGTCGCCGCGCAGCGACGTGATGCGGCTGAGGATCGTCGTGCGGCTCTGGTGCTTGCGCTCGTA
>JAICJK010000116.1 GCA_025928415.1 Solirubrobacteraceae bacterium
CGCGCCACGGGCGGCTTCGAGGCCCAGGCCCAGGTCCTGCAGCTCGCGGCGCAGGGCTACGCCGTCGTCGCGGGCGAGGGGCCCGCCGCCCGCGCGGCCGTCGCGCAGGCCCGCGCCGCCGGGGCGTTCCCGGCGACGCGCTTCGTGGCCGTCAGCCCTGGACCGTGACGGTCTCGATGGCTGCGGGCTCGGTGGGCTTGTCGCGCCCGTCGGTCGGCAGCGCCTCGAGCGCGTCGACCACGTCCATGCCCTCGGTGACCTCGCCGAACACGGTGTGCTTGCCGTCGAGCCAGGGCGCGGCGTCCGTGGTGACGATGAAGAACTGCGAGCCGTTCGTGTCGGGGCCGGCGTTGGCCATCGCCAGCGCGCCGCGGACCACCTTGTGGTCGTTGAACTCGTCCTCGAACGTGTAGCCCGGGCCGCCGGTGCCGGTGCCGAGCGGGCAGCCGCCCTGGATCATGAAGTCCTTGATGATCCGGTGGAAGCCGAGGCCGTCGTAGAAGCCGTCGCCGGCGAGCTTGGTGAAGTTCTCGACGGTCTTGGGGGCGTCGTCGTCGAAGAGCTCGATGGTGATCGCGCCCTGGGTGGTCTGCATCACGGCCTGGGACATGTCGGTTTCAGGACTCCTTGGTGATCGGGGTGGGTGCGTCGCGCGCCCGGCGTCAGCCGAGCAGCTTCAGCTCGGAGATGCGGACCGTGTGCCCGGCCGACGGAGGCACGGTGAACCACAGCAGGACGCGGCGCACGCGCGCGCCCGAGTCGGCGGAGGCGGCGCCCGGCGTGGCGACCTTGATCTGCTCCTTGCCGTCGCGGGGCTCGTTGCCCGCCTTGCTGTCGCCGTCGACGTCCTTGCGCGCGGCGAGGTGCGTCCACCGCGTGTCGAGGATGTCGGTCGGGACGGCGGAGCCGTCGGCGCCGTAGACCTCGATGGTGCCGCCCGGCGTGCTGGTCGCCAGCTCCACGGCCCGGACGCGCTTGACCGCGCCGAGGTCGACGAGCAGGCCGACCTGCTGGTCCTGGCCGTCGTCGGCCGTGGTCACGAAGAACGACGTCGCGGGCTTGCCGTCGATGGCGCGGGCGGGGTCGCCCTGCGCCGTGGCGCGGGTGTACGGGTCGTACAGCGCCGCCCCGCCGTCGGGGATCTTCAGCGCGACCAGCGGCGCCGGGGCCGGGGTGGTGGTCGTGGTGCTCGGCGTCGTGGTGGTCGTGCTCGGCGTCGTCGTGGTCCCGCCGGAAGGGCTGACGAGGCCTGGGGTGGCCGCGCTCGGCGCGGGCGCGGACGGCAGCGGGTCGATCGGCGCGGGCGGGGTGGCGCCGGCCCCGGGCAGCGTCGTGGTCGAGGTGCCCTTGGGCAGCTTGGGCGCCGGCGCGGGGGCCGGCGTGTCCGGGATCACCGGCGGCGCCTGGGCCACCGGCGACGCGTCGGCCGGCGTCGTCGTGCCCGCCTGGCGGTTGGCGTCCGTGGACAGCGCGGCGTAGCTCGCGGCGACCGCGCCGCCGACGAGCAGCAGCGTCAGGGTGGCGACGGCCACCGCCGCGCGCATCCCGGGCCGCCGGCCGAGGCGGCCGGGGGCCGCCGTCCCGCACTCCAGGCACCAGTCCTGCCCGGCCGCCAGCGCCGCGCCGCAGCGCGAGCAGGCCCGCGACGGCGCCGGGGCGGCGGCGGGAACGTCCGGCGGGGTCCCGCCGGAGCCGGCGGCGTGGTCGCGTCCTGGAGCGCTCGTGGCCATCACGCGGAGGGTCGCAGATCCCGCTCAGAACCGCTTTCAGAATCAGGCGCCACCGCGAGACGGTGACGTCACGGTCGCGCCTTTCTGAAAGCGGTTCTCAGGCCCGGGCGAGCTCGATCCGCAGCGGCAGGCCGCGCACCTCGGTCCCGTCGACCTCGGCGAGCACGCGGTCGACCTCGCTGGCCGGCACCGACAGCAGGCTGAAGCGCTGCAGGACGCGCACGTCGCGCACCGCCTCGCCCTCCAGCCCCGACGCCCGGGTGACCGCGGCGACGAGGTCGGCGACCTCGACGCCCTCGGCCTGCCCGGCGCCCGCCAGCAGCCGCCGGTAGGGCTCGTCGCCGTTGCGCGTGAGCTGCGGCTTGGAGTGCCGCTTGGGCTTCTCCGCGACGGGAGCCGGCGCGGTGGTGGCGCCCGGCGCCCACGGCGCGACCTTCGTCCCGATGTGCTGCTCGATGGCCTCGAGCTCCTTGGTCTGGCGCGGCTCGACGAAGGTGATCGCGCGGCCCGAGCGGCCGACGCGGCCCGTGCGGCCGATGCGGTGCACGTAGACGTCGGGGGAGACCGGGACGTCGTAGTTGACGACGTGGGTCACCGTCGAGATGTCCAGCCCGCGGGCGGCCACGTCCGTGGCGACGAGGATCGGCACGCGGCCGGCCTTGAAGGCGAGCATGACGCCGTCGCGCGAGCCCTGGGACATGTCCCCGTGCAGCGCCTTGACGTTCATCCCCTTGTCGCGGAGCTTGCGGTACAGGCGGTCGGTCCCGATCTTCGTGCGGGCGAAGACGATGCACTGGTCCGGGCGCTCCTCGCGCAGGACCTCGGTGAGCTTGTCCGGCTTGTCCGCGCTCTTGACGTCGAGCTGGAACTGCTCGACGGAGTCGACGGTCAGCGTCGCCGCCTTCACCTGCACGAGCACCGGGTCGTAGAGGTAGGCGTCCGCGAGCTTGCGGATCGGGGGCGGCATCGTCGCGCTGAACAGCGAGGTCTGCCGGGAGTTGGGGGTCAGCGAGAGGATGCGCTCGACGTCCTCCAGGAAGCCGAGGTCGAGCATCTCGTCGGCCTCGTCGAGGACGACGAAGCGGCAGTCGTGCAGCACGAGCGAATGGCGCGAGATGAGGTCGAGCACGCGCCCGACCGTCCCGACCACGATGTGGCCGCCGGCCTTGAGCTGCGCCTGCTGGGAGCGGATCGGCGCGCCGCCGAAGACGGCCACGACGTCGACGCCCTTGTGGTTGGCGTAGGAGCGCAGGGCCTGGGTCACCTGGATGCACAGCTCGCGCGTCGGGGTGAGGACGAGCGCCTGCACCTCGTGCAGCGCGGGGTCGACGTACTCGACCATCGGCAGGCCGAAGGCGGCGGTCTTGCCGGAGCCCGTCTGGGCCTGGCCGATGACGTCGCGGCCCTCGAGCATCGGCGGGATGGCCTGCTCCTGAATCGGGCTGGGCTGCTCGTAGCCGACGTCCTGGACGGCCTGAAGGGTTGCCTCTGAGAGCCCGAGGCCGGCGAAGGTGTTCACGCCCGGGGACTCTAGAGCCCGTCGGCGAAAACGTCGTTGGACCGATAACCTGCCGCGCCTCATGAGCCTCACCGTGGTCGGATCCATCGCCTACGACGCCGTGCGGACGCCCTTCGGCCAGCGCGAGCGGATGCTCGGCGGCGCGGCCACGCACTTCGCGCTCGCGGCGTCGTTCTTCGACGCCGTGCGCCCCGTCGGCCCGGTCGGCGACGACTTCGACGAGGCCTCGTGGGCCGCGCTGCGCACGCGCGGCACCGTCACCGACGACGTCGAGCACGTGGCCGGCGGCAAGACGTTCTTCTGGTCCGGCGTCTACGCCGACAACCTCAACTCGCGCGAGACGCTCATCACGGACCTCAACGTGTTCGAGACCTTCGCGCCGAAGCTGTCGCCCGCGTCGCAGGACTGCGACGTCCTGTTCCTCGCCAACATCCAGCCCGACCTGCAGTACGCGGTCCGCAAGCAGTGCGGCCGCGCGCGCTTCGTCGCGATGGACTCGATGGACCTGTGGATCAACATCGCGCGCGACTCGCTGGAGCGGACGATCCGCGAGGTGGACTGCCTGATCCTCAACGACGAGGAGCTCGAGATGCTGACCGGCGCGCCCAACAGCGTGCTGGCCGCCAAGGAGCTGCTCGGGTGGGGCCTGACGGCGGTGGTCGCCAAGCAGGGCAAGTACGGGGCGGGCCTGTTCACGCGCGAGGGCTACTTCGCGCTGCCCGCCTTCCCGCTCGAGGAGGTCAAGGACCCCACGGGCGCCGGTGACACGTTCGCCGGCGGCTTCGTCGGCTACGTCGCCGCCGCGGGGGGCGAGGCCGACCACGCGACGCTGAAGCAGGCCATGGTCTACGGGACCGTGCTGGCCTCGTTCAACGTCGAGGAGTTCGGCACCGAGCGCGTGCTGCGCCTGACGCCCGACGAGATCACCGAGCGCGTGACGGACCTCGAGGCCATGGTGAGCATCGAGGACCGTCCCGTCGCGTTGCGCGGCTGAGGCCCCGGCGCGCGGCGCGGCGCCGCCGCACCGCGCCCGCCGCCGCTACGCCGCGACCGCTCCCGCGCGCGGGAGCCGCTGCACCAGCGCGACCACGACCGCGCCCAGGGCGACGAGGGCCAGCAGCCCCGCCCGGTAGGCGGGCGGCACCGTGCCCGCGCCGGGCCCGGCGTGCAGCGCGCCGTAGAACACGACGCCGATGGCGGCGATGCCGACCGCGTTGCCGACCTGCTGCGCGGCGCCCAGCACGCCGGAGGCCGCCCCGGCGTGCTCGGGCCGCACGCCCGCGAGGACCAGCGTGAGCAGCGGGCCCATGACCAGCCCCATGCCGGCGCCGTCGAGGAACAGCGGGGCCGCCAGCCACGCCACGCTGCCCCCGGCGCCCACGTGGCCGACCACGAGCCACAGCCCGCCGAGGGCCAGCACGCGCAGCCCGGCGCCGACGGCGAGGACCTGGCGCCCGAGGCGCTGGATCACGGGGCCGCCCGCGCCGGCGATCGACGAGGTGACCAGGAAGCCCGCGCCCAGGACGCTGAAGAGCAGGCCGCTGTCCAGGGCGCTGAGCCCGCGGCCGCCCTGCAGGTAGAGCGCGAGCACGAGGAACGTCGAGGCGACCGTCGCGTAGAAGGCGACGACGGTGATCACGGCGGGCGTGAAGCCCGGCTGCGCCCACAGCACCCGCGGGACGATCGGGCTGCCGCCGCGGGCGGCCAGGCGGCGCTGGGAGCGCGCGAAGGCGGCCACGAGCACGGGGGCGGCCGCGAACGAGGCCCACGTCCACGCCGGCCAGCCGTGCGCGCGGCCCTCGATCAGGGGCAGCACGACGGCGACCAGCGCCGCGGTCACCAGCGCCGCGCCGGGCAGGTCCAGCCGGGTCGCACCGGCGGCGCGCGACTCGGGCACGGTGCGCCGCGTGGCGGCCAGCGCGAGCAGGCCGACCGGGACGTTGACCAGGAAGCAGCTTCGCCAGCCCAGGCCGGCGGGATCGATCGCGATCAGCGCGCCGCCGACCAGCTGCCCGGCGACGGCCGCGATGCCGAGCGTCAGCGCGTAGGCGGTGAAGGCCCGGACCCGGTCGGCGCCCTCGTAGGCCACGCCGAGGATGGCCAGGACCTGGGGCATCAGCAGCGCCGAGGCGGCGCCCTGGGCGACGCGGGCGCCGACGAGCGTGCCGGCGTCCGGCGCGATCCCGCAGGCGGCGGAGGTCAGGGTGAACAGCGCCAGGCCCCAGGCGAACATGCGGCGCCGGCCCAGCAGGTCGCCGAGGCGGCCGCCGGTGATCAGGCCTGCGGCCATCGCCAGGCCGTAGCCCGCGACGACCCACTCGACGGCGCCCGCGCTCGCGTCGAGGTCGTGCTGCAACGCGGGCATCGCGACGTTGACGATGAAGAAGTCGAGGATGACCATCGCCGTCCCGGCGAGGACGACGGGCAGCGCCGCCCAGCGGCGCAGCGTCTCGGTGGCCCGCGCCCGGCGGGCGGCCGGCGCGGGGACGGGAGCAGGGATCTCGGTGGTGGACATGCCGCCGACGGTGCCAGCGGCCCGGCGGCGAATCGATTCCCTCGCAGGTAACGAAGGTCAGCCGGCGGCGGCGACGTGGGTGCGCATGACCTCGGCCGTCCGGGCGTCGGTCGGGAAGAACGACTCGATCGACAGCTCGGCGACCGTGATGTCCACGGCCGTCCCGAAGGTGGAGATCGTGCTCAGGAAGCCGAGCTCGCCGTCCGGGGTGCGCAGCCGCAGCGGCACCGCGATCTCGTCGCCGGGCCGGGCCTCCGGGGGGTCCGGGCCGGGATAGGCGGACAGCTCGCCGAGCAGGGTGCTCAGCGCCGGATCCCCGCTGAGCGCGGCGTGGCGGCCGAGCCGTTCCAGGATGTGCGCGCGCCACTCCCCGAGGTTGGCGGTCCGGGCCGCCATCCCGTCCGGGTGCAGCGCGATCCGCAGGACGTTGACCGGCGGCTCGAGCAGCTCGGGCGCCACGCCGTCCAGCAGGACGCCGAGGCCGCGGTTGGCGGCGATGAGCTCCCACTGGCGGTCGACGACCAGCGCCGGGTGCGGCTCGTGGCCGGCCAGCACGCGGTCGATCGCCTCGCGCACCGGCGTCATCTCGGGGGCGTCGAGCGGGCGCTCGGCGTACGCCGGCGCGTAGCCCGCCGCGAGCAGCAGCGCGTTGCGCTCGCGCAGCGGGACGTCGAGCTGGCCGGCGAGGTGCAGGACCATCTCGGCGCTCGGCCGGGAGCGCCCCGTCTCCACGAAGCTCAGATGCCGCGCCGAGACGCCGGCCTCCAGCGCGAGGTCGAGCTGGCTCAGGCGGCGCCGCCGGCGCCACGAGCGCAGCAGCGGGCCCACGCGGATGCCGGGGGCGGCGAGCTCCGTCATGACGGCCGAGGCTAGCCGCCGCGGCGCGCCGCGGCAGCTACCTCGGAGGTCATCGGCGCCTCGCGCCGCGGCGCGCTCAGCCGACGATGAAGCCCGTCGCCTTGACCGCCTTGAGCACCTTCGCGGCGGTGTACGGCGTGTCGAACGGGCCGTCGGGCGCGATGTCCTTCGCGCTGCCGCCGTTGATGAGCCCGATCACCCCGGCGTGGCGCGCCTCGACCGTGAGGATCGAGATCGCGGCCTTCAGGTAGGCGGGCTTCTTGATGTTGAAGCCCTGGCCGAAGTAGGCGTGGACCCCGGTGTTCTCGAGCACCTGCGCGGTGGCCTGGACCATCGCCTCGTCGGACGTGGTGCCCTTGAAGTCGAACTTCGGCTTCTTGGCCGCCTTCGCGCCGAGCGCCCGCTTGAGCGCCTTGACGTGCGCGTTCTCGTCCCGGGTGACGACGGCGAGGAACCTGGCGGTCAGCGGGTCGGTGATCTTCCCGCTCGCGGTGGCCTCGTCGTAGAAGGCCGCCTCGAGGTACTCGAGGGTCAGCGCGTAGTTGAGGATCCCGACGTCGCCCTTGCCGAAGCTCTTCGGCGGTCGGCCGTGCGAGGAGGCGGCGAAC
>JAICJK010000305.1 GCA_025928415.1 Solirubrobacteraceae bacterium
CCGAGGATCGCGATGCCGAGGATGAAGTCCAGGTAGTCGGCGTTGACGCCCTGCAGCGTCAGGCCGTCGCGCAGGATGCCGAGGAACAGCGCGCCGATCAGGGCGCCGATCGCCGTGCCCTCGCCGCCGAGCAGCAGCGTGCCGCCGATCACCGCCGCGGAGACCGCCCGGAACATCGACTCCGACGCGCCCGCCGTGTCCGGGGTGACCGAGCTCGCGCGGACGGCTTCGAGGATGCCGACGAGGCCGGCGAACAGGCTGCACATGATGAAGTTGCGGATCACGGTCATGCGGACGTTGATCCCGGCCTCGGCCGCCCCGAGCCGGTTGCCGCCCACCGCGATCGTGTACATCCCCCAGCGCGTGAGCGTGAGCAGGACCTGCACGCCGATGACGATCACCAGCGCCCAGATCAGCTCCGAGTAGGTACCGCCGCCGAAGATCTTCGCGAAGGTGCCGATCTCGTTGACGTGCTCGGGCAGCGTCACCTTCTGGCCGTTGACGACGTGCACGACGTTGACCGTCTTCGACGTCACCTGGGCGCCCGGCATCTCGACGGGCGCGGCATGCGAGATGATGAGCGTCAGCCCCGCGACGCCGAGCAGCGTGGCGAGCGTGGTGATGAACGAGGACACCCCGATCACCACGGTGAACACGCCGTTGATGACGCCGATCACCCCGCAGCACAGCAGCGCGAGGATCAGGCAGACGACGAGCGACAGCCCCGCCTGGTTGAACTCGTAGAACATGAACGGCGCGAACAGGCCCACCGAGCCGATTGACAGGTCGATCTCGCCGGCGACCATCAGCATCACCTCGCCGGCCGCGAGGATCGCGAACGGGGCGAAGTAGGGGAGCAGCGTGATGAAGTTCGAGTGGGTGAAGAAGTGGTCGTCCTTCACCGAGAAGTACAGCGCGGCGAGCACCGTCACCACGATGATGCTGCCCTCGCGCAGGGTCAGGAACCGCAGCAGCCACTCGCGGACCCCCGGCCGCTTCGCGGCCGGGGGCTGAGGCGCCGGTCCGGCGGACGGGGGGCTCCCGGGCACCCCGCCGCTGGTGCGGATGTCGCTCATCGCCGCGACCGGGCGGGGCTAGGCCTTCGCCACGCCTGCCGCCGACGAGGTGCCCTCGTAGCGGCTCTTGGTGCTGTTGTAGGGGACGACCGTGGTCTTGTCGAGGAACTTCAGGCCCGTGTTCACGTCGGCGATGCCGGACAGCGTGCCCGACACCTGGTAGAGGTACAGCTCGAGGACGGGCAGGAAGCCCTGCAGGTAGGGCTGCTGGTCGATCGTGAAGTCGATCTCCCCCGCCGCCAGCAGCTTCTGGGTGATCGGCGTCAGGTCATACCCGCCGCCCTTGACGCCCTTGGCCCGCAGGTTGTGCTTCTGGATCGTCTGGGCCAGGCTCTGGGTGCTGCCCGCGTCGACGGCGAAGTACCCCTTGGTGTCGGCGTGGCCGACCGCGTAGGAGTCGATGGCCGACAACTCGGCCGGCACGGCGGCCCCCGTGGCGATCACGTGCGGCTTGATGGCCGAGTGCCCCTTCAGGGTGTCGCGCGCGCCGTCGATGCGCGGCTGGATGTTCGCCGAGCCCGGCGTCGCGATGAACAGCGCCACGTCACCGGAGCCGACGAGGTCGATGATGTGCTGGCCCATCTGCTGGCCGGACACGAACAGGTCCTGCCCGATGTAGGACAGCCGCGCGTTGTTCGCCGCGTCCGCGTTGTAGGACACCACCGGGATCTTCGCCTTCAGCGCGGCCTCGACCGGCGCGTTGAACGCCTTGTTGTCCACGAGCGCGACGGCGATCCCGTCCGCGCCGCTGGTGACCGCGGTGTTGAACGCGTTCACCATCTCGTTGACGTTGCTGTTCTCCGAGCCCGTCCACTGATAGCTGCAGCCCAGCAGCTTGCACGCGTCCTCGGCCCCGTACTTGGTCGGCACGAAGAACGGGTTCGTCGTCACGTGGTTGACGAAGACGAACTTGGGCTTCTTGGACGTCTTGAAGATGCCGCTCGCCGGCGTGCCGCCGCCGCCACCCGACGCGGCCTTGCTCGTCGACGTCGACCCGTTGCCGCCGCCGCAGGCGGCGAGCATCGCCGCGGCCAGGCCGGCGGCCCCGCCGGTGAGCGCGGTGCGCCGCGTGACCGCCGCCAGACGCGACTGCGGGGTCTCCTCCTGCTTGCCGTCCGCCCACTCGAGACGCTCGATCGCGTCGTGGACGGGATCCAGATCAGACATGTGTCCCTCCTCCTCGTTCGGCCCGGAAGCGCGCACCAGGACCCCGCCCCCGTCCCGACAGATCCGACATGGGGAGCGATGTCAGCCAGGACGCGGACGCGATGGTAGCGTTCACATTGACAGCGCGTCAAGGCAGGATCCGGCATCGCTCACACGGCGGCGTCCGGAGCGAGAGGGGCGGCCGGATGGACCAGCGGAGAGGAGCGCGGCGGGCTTGAGCGACGCCGGACAGGAGCGGCCGGGAAGGACCGTGCGCAGGCGCGCGGCCGTGATGGCGGACGTGGCCCGGGTGGCCGGCGTCTCCCACCAGACGGTCTCGCGCGTGCTCAACGACAGCGACCTCGTGCGCCCCGAGACCCGCGAGCGCGTGCTCAGTGCGATGCGCGAGCTCGACTACCGGCGCAACTCCGTCGCGCGCGCGCTCGTCACGGGCCGCTCCCAGACGCTCGGCGTGGTCAGCTTCGACACGACCCTCTACGGGCCGGCCTCGACGCTGTTCGGCATCGAGCGCGCCGCCCACGAGGAGGGCTACTTCGTCAGCATCGTCAGCGTGCGGTCGCTCGACCGCGAGTCGGTGCTGACCGCGATCGACCGGCTGCAGGCCCAGGGCGTCGACGGCATCCTCATCATCACCCCCCACGAGGCGGCGGCCGAGGCGGTCCTCCACGTCCCCGGCGACATGCCGGTCGTGGCGGTCGAGGCCGGTCCCGACGAATCCGTCCCGGTGGTCGCCGTCGACCAGTTCGCGGGCGCCGCGGGCGCCACGCGGCACCTCCTCGGGCTCGGCCACCGGACGGTCTGGCACGTCGCGGGGCCGCCGAGCTGGCTGGAGGCCCGGCAGCGCATCGACGGCTGGCGCTCCACGCTGAAGGACGCCGGGGCGCCGGTCCCGCCGCCGGTCAGCGGGGACTGGAGCCCCCGCTCGGGCTACGAGCTCGCCCGCGGGCTCGTCGGCCGGCAGGACGTCACGGCGATCTTCGCCGCCAACGACCAGATGGCCCTCGGCATCCTGCACGCGCTGCACGAGGCGGGCCTGGAGGTGCCGCGCGACCTCAGCCTCGTCGGCTTCGACGACATCCCCGAGGCCCAGTACTTCACGCCGGCGCTGACGACCGTGCGTCAGGACTTCAACGAGATGGGCCGCCAGGGCCTGCTGCTGCTGCTCGACGAGATGGGCTCGGCAAACCGGTCCTCCGCGCGGGTGGTCGTCCAGCCGGAGCTGGTGGTCCGGGGCAGCACCGCCGCCCCGCCCTCCCGGTGAGCGGCGGGGACGCTAGACGCCGGCCGCCGCCGCGTAGGCGAACGACACCGCCACGGAGAGGACGATCAGCGTGCCGGCGAGGACGGCGAACGCGCGGTGACCCGACATGGCGGCCGAACGAAGCGATTGCACCCCGCCAGCATCGGGGCCGCGCGACGGCCGCGCCATCCGGCGGACGGCGGGGATCGCGGACGATCTCGCCCCAGACGATCGGCCCACCCCGATCCGTGGTAGGCCGTGGACTACTCGAGCAGGCCGCGGCGCATCGCCTCGGCGACCGCGGCGGCGCGGTCGGAGACCCCGAGCTTGTCGTAGAGCGACTTCAGGTGGGTCTTCACCGTGGACTGGCTGAGGTGCAGCTGCTTGCCGATGTCCGGGGCCGAATGACCGCCCGCGGTCAGCACGAGCACCTCGTGCTCGCGCGGCGTCAGCGCCGGGCGCTCGTCGCGCTCGCGGATCTGGATCTCCGACGCCAAACCGGCCTGCACCTCGGAGGACAGGACGACCTCGCCGCGCGCGACCGCGGCGACCGCGTCGCAGATCCGCTCGCGCGAGGACTCCTTGGACAGGTACGCGCCCGCGCCCGAGGCCAC
>JAICJK010000351.1 GCA_025928415.1 Solirubrobacteraceae bacterium
ACACGAGCTCGAGAAAGACCATCTCCGTCGCATCCGACTTCCGCGGCCCCAGCTTCAGGATCCGCGTATAGCCGCCCGGCCGCCCGGCATACCGCGGGGCGACCTCCTCGAACAGCTTGTGCACGGTGAACTTGTCCTGCCCCAGCGTGCTCAGCGCCTGGCGCCGGGCGTGCAGGTCGCCGCGCTTGGCCAGCGTGATCAGCTCCTCCAGCTCGGGCTTGACCGCCTTCGCCTTCGCCTCGCTGGTCTTGATGCGCTCGTGCTGGATGACCTCCTTGCAGAGGTTGGCCAGCAGCGCCTTGCGATGGGCGCTGTCGCGGCTGAGCTTGTGACGGGTCTTCTGGTGGCGCATGGCGGTCGCTCCCGGCGGCGGGTGGGTCAGTCCTCGCGCAGGTCCAGGCCGCGCGCGTGCAGCGTCTCGATGACCTCGTCGATCGACTTCTTGCCGAAGTTCGGGATCGCGTTGAGCTCGCCCTCGGACTTCGAGATCAGGTCGCCGACCGTCTGGATGCCGGCGCGCTTGAGGCAGTTGTAGGAGCGGACGCCGAGCTCGAGCTCCTCGATCAGGATGTCGTGCATCGGGCCGGCCGACCCGCCCGCCGCGCCGTTGCCGGCGGCGCCGTTCATCGACTCCAGCGACCCCGGGCCGCCGGGGCCCGCGCGCAGCTCCTCGACGCGGTCCGGGTCGGTGAAGATCGAGAGCTGGGCGATGAGGATCTCGGCGGCCTCGCGCAACGCGGCCGTCGGCTCGATCGAGCCGTCGGTCTCGATGTCCAGCGAGAGCTTGTCGAAGTCGGTCTTCTGGCCGACCCGGGCGCCCTCGACGGCGTAGGCCACGCGCTTGACCGGGGAGAAGATCGAGTCGATCGGGATGACGCCGATCGGCTGGTCGGGGGACTTGTTGTCCTCCGCCTGGCGGTAGCCGCGCCCCCGCCCGACCGTGAGGTAGAGCTCGAGCTTGGTCTTCTTCTCCAGCGTGGCGATGTGCACGTCCGGGTTGAGGATCTCGACGCCGGCGGGCAGGTCGATGTCCTTGGCGGTGATGTCGCCGGGGCCCGTCACGACGAGCGGCGCCTCGACCTCGGTGGCGTCGGAGTGCATCTTGCACACGACCTCCTTGAGGTTGAGGACGATGTCGGTCACGTCCTCCTTGACGCCCTTGATCGTCGAGAACTCGTGGGCGACGCCCTCGATCCGGACGCTCGTGACGGCCGCGCCCGCGAGGGACGACAGGAGCACGCGGCGCAGGGAGTTGCCGAAGGTGTAGCCGAAGCCGCGATCGAGGGGCTCGATCGTGAACGTGCCGCGGTTGTCCTCGACGGATTCGCTGGTGATCCGGGGGATCTGGAAGTCGAGCATCTGGGGGTCCTGTTCGTTCGTATCCGGGTCCGGCGCCGGAGGAGTGCGCCGGTTCTCCGCCGCGCACGTCCGCCTGATGGCGAGGGATGCGCGCGACGGTGGGGTCAGGGGGCTACTTGGAGTACAGCTCGACGATGAGCTGCTCCTGCACGGGCGCGGTGATCTCACGGCGCTCGGGCCGGCGGAGGACCTTGGCGGTCAGCGCGTCGTGGTCGGCCTGCAGCCAGGCCGGCACCTGCGCCGTCAGCTCGGTGGCGTCCTGGATGATCGGCGCCGCGGGGGTGCTCGCCTTGACCGCGATCACGTCGCCCTCCTTGAGCTGGTAGCTCGGGATGTCGACGCGGCGGCCGTTGATCGTCCAGTGCCCGTGGCGGATGAGCTGGCGGGCCTGGCGGCGGGACGCGGCGAAGCCGAGGCGCACGAGCACGTTGTCGAAGCGGCGCTCGAGGATCTGCAGCAGGTTCTCGCCCGTGATGCCGGGCTGGCGCGAGGCCTTGTCGTAGTACTGGCGGAACTGCTTCTCCAGCACCCCGTAGTAACGGCGGGCCTTCTGCTTCTCGCGCAGCTGCACGCGGTACTCCGACTGCTTCTGGCGCCCGCGGCCGTGGTCGCCCGGCGGGTAGGCGCGGCGCTCGACGCCGCACTTGTCGGTCAGGCAGCGCTCGCCCTTGAGGAAGAGCTTCTGGCCTTCGCGGCGGCACTGCTTGCACTGGGGACTGGTGTCTCGAGCCATGGGTCTGCCTCTTGCGTCTAGACGCGGCGCCGCTTGCGGGGGCGGCAGCCGTTGTGGGCCTGCGGGGTGACGTCCTTGACGCCGGTGACCTCGAGGCCGGCGGCCTGGAGGGAGCGGATCGCGGTCTCGCGACCGGATCCCGGGCCCTTCACGAAGACCTCGACCTTCTGCAGCCCCTGCTCGATGCCCTTGCGGGCGGCGGCGTCGGCCGTGACCTGCGCGGCGAACGGCGTGGACTTGCGGGACCCCTTGAAGCCGGCGCCGCCGGCGGACTCCCACGCGATGACGTTGCCCTCGCGATCGGTGAGCGACACGATCGTGTTGTTGAACGAGGTCTTGATGTGCGCCTGGCCGATCGGGATGTTCTTCTTCGGCTTGCGCCGGCCGCGCTGCGGGCGCTTGGGAGCGGGCACTACTTCTTCCCCGCCTTCTTCTTGCCGGCCACCGACATGCGCTTGGGACCCTTGCGCGTGCGGGCGTTGGTCTTGGTCTTCTGGCCGCGGACCGGGAGGCCGCGGCGGTGGCGCAGGCCGCGGTAGCAGCCGATCTCCATCAGCCGCTTGATGTTCTGGGAGCGCTCGCGCCGCAGGTCGCCCTCGACCACGAGGTCGTTGTCGATCGCGTCGCGCAGCTTGGCGACCTCGTCCTCGGTCAGGTCGCGCACGTAG
Organism: Solirubrobacteraceae bacterium; assembly: GCA_025928415.1. GTDB lineage: Bacteria > Actinomycetota > Thermoleophilia > Solirubrobacterales > Solirubrobacteraceae > Paraconexibacter. The sequence goes on from JAICJK010000351.1 coordinate 2,761, forward strand.
GTGTCCGGGCTGATGCCGGCGCCGGTGAGCAGGGCGTTCGACTGCGAGCGGCCGATGCCGTAGATGTACGTGAGGCCGACCTCGACGCGCTTGTTGAGCGGGATGTTGACCCCGGAGATCCGTGCCATCAGCCGATCACCCCTGGCGCTGCTTGTGACGCGGGTTCGAGCAGATCACGAGGACCGCCCCATGGCGGCGGATGATCTTGCACTTCTCGCACATCGGCTTGACCGACGGTCGTACTTTCATGGTCCCTTTCGGCTGTGATCTCTCCGACGTGGCTCTGGCCGCCGCTTCAGGCTGCCGCTACCAGTCGAGAGTTCGCGAGCGCACGGACGAGCGGCGGCACGCGGACAGGTCACGATAGCAAGGGGCTGTGCCCTGCGTCGTCCGGCGAAGGCGCTACGCGAGCAGCTCATCTAGGCCGCGACACCGCTCCCGACGCCGGCCTCGTGCCACGGGGTCAGGATGCGCGGACCGTCGGCCGTGATCGCGATCGTGAACTCGAAGTGGGCGGCCAGCGACCCGTCCTGGGAGTAGATCGACCAGCCGTCGTCGCCCATCCGGACGGTGTGGCGCCCGGCGTTGACCATCGGCTCGACGGCCAGCACCATCCCCTCCTCGAGCAGCGCCCCGCGGCCCGGGTCCCCGTAGTTGGGGATCTGCGGGTCCTCGTGCATGTCGCGGCCGATGCCGTGGCCGACCAGCGAGCGCACGACGCTGAGGCCCTCGGCCTCCACCACGGCCTGGACCGCATGGGAGACGTCGCCGAGGCGGTTGCCGGGGCGGCACTGCTCGACCGCGGCGAACAGCGAGCGCTCGGTGACCTCCAGCAGCTTGCGCGCGATCGGCGTGATCGGCCCGACGGCGAAGGTCACCGCCCCGTCCGCCACCCAGCCGTCGTGCACGACGCCGACGTCGACGGCGAGGATGTCGCCGCGCGAGAGCGCGTAGTCGCCGGGGATCCCGTGGACCACCATC
>JAICJK010000063.1 GCA_025928415.1 Solirubrobacteraceae bacterium
CCGCGCGAATGCCGCATCTCCCCCACCGCCTCGGATCAGAGAACCGGTGTCCGACGCTACACCCGAGGGCAAAGCCGTGGCGTACCGGATCTGGGCGATCACGACCGTGTCGGGGGTCCGGGTCCCTCCTCGGCCGTGGCCGTCTCAGGCGTCGCAGAGGTAGGCGCGCACCCTCTCTGCCACGATCTCCGGTGCCTTCTCGTCGGGCGCAACGTGGTCGAGGCCGTCGAGGATCTCCGAGACCGAATCCGGGATCGTGCGCTGCAGCCGGTCGAACGACTCGGTCGTGATGAACGGCGGGCTCTTCCGCCCGCCGAGGAGAAGCACTCGCGCGGTGATCGAGGAGTAGCGCTCGACCGTGGGTTCATCGAGGCGCGCGACCTGCTCGTGCTCGGCGAGGTTGGCCTGGAGCAGGGGCTCCATCTCCTGCCACCGGCGCCCGCGTATCGCCAGGCGCAGGATGGCCCGCACGTACCACAGCGGCATCTTGGCCAGCGGACCGGGTGCGAAGCCGCTCTGGCGGACCATCGTGGCGAAAGCCCCTCGGGTGTCGCCGGCCGCGAGCAGCTCGCGGTACCTCGGCAACCAGCCGAGCGCCGGCGAGCCGCCGGCGGAGACCCCGGGCTCGTAGACGGCGATCCGGGAGAAGACCGCGGTGCGCCGGGCCGCCTCCATGACCACCAGGCCGCCGTAGCTGTGCCCGAACGCCGCTGTCGCGCCCGTCGCCGCCTGGACGGCGAGGAGATCCTCGACCTCCTTGTCGATGCTGTAGGCCGCCCCCTGCGGGCCGCTCGCTCCGCGGCCCCGGCGGTCCATGACGTGGACGGCGAACGACTGCGCCAGCTCGCGGGCGAGCGGAAGGTAGTCCCGGCCGGCCCGGAGGACTCCACCCACGACGATCACGCCTCTCCCCGCCCCGAGGCTCGCGTAGGCGATCGGCGTCCCGTCGGAGGATCTGACGGACGGCTGCGCGGGCGCCGTCATGCGTCCAGTCGCTCCAGCAGGCGCTTGGTGTAGGTCGTGTACCTGGCGTAGGGCACGCCGGCGCTCTCGACCAGCGCTGCGAGTCGCTCCTCGAGCTGTCCTCCCCACCGCTGCACGAGCTGCTCGCCGCCCGGCGTGAGCCTGAGCTGACGGCGGTTTCCGCCCGCCGGGTCGGCCACCGCCTCCAGCAGCCCCGCCTCGGCGAGCACGCGCGTCATCCGGCTCACCGAGGGCTCGGTCACCCCGAGCCGCTCGGCGAGGGCGCGCTGCGTGTCCGCACCCCCCGAGCCGACCATGAACAGCGCCAGGAAGCGCGGGTAGGAGAGGCCCGCCTCGGCTCGCAGCATCGTGTCCGCCGCCCGGTCGAGGCGCACGGTGAGCATGTGGAGGCTGCGGCTGAGGTCTTGGCTCATCCCGGAACCTTAGCAAGCTAACTTAGCCGCGCAAGTTCAGGACAGAGCGCCCGTGCGCGGCGGCGTCGACTCCCACCCCGACACCCGGTGCACGTCGAGCACCACCACCGGGCCGGCCGGGCGTCGCCCGGCGTACTGCGGGTACTTCTCGACGAGGGCGTCGACCGCCTCGGTGGCCTCGGCGACGTCGAGCACCCGCGCCGTGCCGTCCGCGCGCACCCACCACAGCTGCGACCAGTCCTCGTCGTAGTGGTCGACGAGCAGCGACGCCCGCGGATCGCGCCGGAGGTCCTCGAGGCGCGCCAGCCCGCGCGTGGCCTTCGGCTTGTGGTCGACGGCGTGGACGATCGCCTCCCCGGCGACCGCGAACGTCACGGGCACGATGCGCGGCGCGGTGGTCGCCAGCCGGCCGACGCGAGCGGCGGCGAGCCGTGCCCACGCCGCGTCCCCGGTCATCCCAGGCCGACGTCGTGCAGCTCGAACATCACCTGCTCGATGCGGTCCAGCTCGGCCTCGAGGATCGAGCGGCGGCCGGACGACAGCCAGAACAGCACGCGATCGGCCCCCGCCTGCTCGTACTTCTCCAGCAGCGACGGCTCCGGGGTCGGGCCCATGATCACGACCTCGATCGGCCGGTCGGCGCGCTCGCGCAGCTCCCCGATCCGCGCTGCGACGCCCGAGCCGTGGTTCGGCATCCATGCGTCGCCGTACTCGAGCACGCGGTCGAGCACCGTGGGGCCGTTGCCACCGACGAGGACCGGCGGGTGCGGCCGCTGGAGCGGCTTCGGATCGCTCCAGATCCGCTCGAACGACACGAACTCCCCGTCGAACGACGCCTCGTGCCGCGTCCAGATCTCCTTCATCGCGAGCACGTGCTCACGCATCCGGCGCATCCGCGTCCGCGGGTCCACGCCGTGGTTGGCCATCTCCTCGCGGTTCCAGCCCGCCCCGATCCCCAGCTCGAAGCGCCCGCCGCTCAGATGATCCAGCGACGCCACCTGCTTCGCCGTCACGATCGGGTCGCGCTGGGCCACCAGCGCGATGCCGGTGCCGACGCGCAGGTGCCGCGTCGCGGCCAGCGCATAGGCCGATGCGACGAACGGGTCGTACGTGCGCGCGTACTTGCGCGGCAGCGGCGGCGCGCCCTCGTACCCGCCCCAGGCGGTCTCGCGGGAGGCGGGGATGTGCGTGTGCTCGGCCCACAGCAGCCAGCGATGACCGCGCCCCTCGACCAGCCGCGCGATCTCCGCGGGGCCAAGGCCATCGTCCGTGGGGAAGTAGGCGACGCCGGCGTCCATGCCGGCCACACTAGCTCCGCGCCCCGGGTCGCGCGTGGAAAGCGGAGGTGATCGGCGCCCGCTCCCCCGCCGCGTCGCCGGGAAGGGCTTCGCGTGCGCCGGTGGAACCTGTCAGGTGCTGGAGCGAGGTCACCTCGAAGGGAGACGCATGCGGCGGTTGCTCGGAGTGCCGGCAGTGCTCATCGGCCTGGCGGCAGCTCCCGCGCCGGCGTCCGCGGCGGTGTGCGCCGACTACCCGAACCAGGCGGCGGCCCAGCGCGCCGGCGACACGCGCGACGCGGACGGCGACGGCATCCTGTGCGAGTCGCTGCCGTGCCCCTGCTCGCGCGCCGCGGGCGGCGGAGGCGGCGCGGCGCCGACCACGAGCCACCGGCCGGCAGCACACAGGCCGGCGAAGGCCAAGCGGCCCAAGCTCGGCCACCCCGTCTCCTTCCACAAGCGGACGCAGACGGCCGGCTGTCACGTCCGCGGGCCGCTGCCGGACCCGGACTGCACGCCCGGCGCCTACTACCCCGGCGCCACGACGCGGGTCATCTGCCGCCCCGGCTACTCCGCGACCGTCCGCAACGTGCCCGAGTCCGTGAAGGACCGGGTGTACGCCGAGTACGGCATCAGCTCACACCGTCGCGGCCAGTACGAGGTCGATCACCTCGTGCCGCTGGAGGGCGGAGGGTCGAACAGCATCGCCAACCTGTTCCCCGAGGCCGCCGACCCTGCCCCCGGCTTCCACCAGAAGGACAAGCTCGAGAATGCGATGCGCAACCAGGCCTGTGCCCACGGTGGCCTGCGCGCCCTGCAGCGGCAGGACGCCGCGAACTGGGTGACGCTCTACGACCGCCTGGTCGGGTAGGCGCCGCCATCCTCCGGCGGTCTGCCGGGCGGTGTGCCACCGTGCGGTGATGGTCCTGCACGCGGGTCGACGCGGGAGGCGCTGGCGGCCGGTGCTGCCGGCCCATGGGTCGGGGGGCGACATCGCCATCGATCTGGGGACGGCGAACACGGTGGTGTACGTGCGCGGCCGTGGGATCGTGCTCTCCGAGCCGTCGGTGGTGGCGATCGACGAGGGCGTGGGCGAGGTGTACGCGGTCGGCGCGGAGGCGCAGCAGATGATCGGTCGCACCCCTGCGTCGATCTCGGCCATCCGGCCGCTGCGCCACGGGGTGATCGCCGACTTCGACGTGACCGAGCAGATGCTGCGCCAGTTCCTGGCCAAGGTGGTTCGCAACCGGTGGGCCCGGCCCAGGCTGGTGATGTGCGCGCCGTCGGGGATCACCGACGTCGAGCGGCGGGCGATGGAGGAGGCGTCGATGTCGGCGGGCGCGCGTGAGGTGCACCTGATCGAGGAGCCGCTGGCGGCGGCCATCGGCGCGGGCGTGCCGATCGACGAGCCGGTGGGGCGCATGGTCCTCGACGTGGGCGGGGGCACGAGCGAGGTGGCGGTGATCTCGCTGGGTGCGATCGTCGTCTCGCGGTCCGCGCGGGTCGGCGGCTACGACCTCGACGACGCGATCGGAGCCCACATCCGCGACGTGCATCGCATGACGATCGGCTCGCAGAGCGCGGAGGCGATCAAGCAGGAGATCGGCTCCGCGGCTGCGCTGACGCCGGAGATCGAGACGGCGGTGCGGGGCCGCGACCTGGTGTCCGGGCAGCCGCGCGAGCTTCGCCTCGACAGCGCCGAGCTGCGCGAGGCGATCGATGCGCCGCTCTCGGGGATCCTCGCCGCACTGCACGAGACGCTGGAGGAGACGCCGCCGGAGCTGGCGGGCGACATCGCGCGCCACGGCATCCTGCTGGCCGGCGGCGGCGCCCTCCTGCACGCCTTCGCCGAGCGCGTGCAGGACGAGACCGGCATGACGGCGTACCTGGCGGAGTCGCCGCTGACGTGCGTGGCGGTGGGCGCCGGGCTCGCGCTCGAGGAGCTCGACGCCCTCTCGGGCAGCGGCGATCACCGCCGGCGATGACGCGGCGGATCAGGGGACGCCCGGGCAATCTCACTCCACCGCCTTCGCCACCGGCGCGTCGGCCAGCACCCGGTCGAGCCAGGCGGCGACGTAGGCGGCGACCTCGTCCCAGCCGGGGCCGGCGACGAGCAGGTGCGAGCGGCCTTCGAACTCGACGAAGTCGGTCGTCGCGCCGGAGTGCTCGTACTTGTGGAAGGCGGCCTTCGAGACTCCGGGCGGGACCGTGTTGTCCTTCTCGCCCGCCGTGATCAGCAGCGGCGCGCGGTCGGCCTTGTGGAAGTCGATGCGCGTGGCGGGGTGCAGGGCGAAGTTCGCCAGCCCGCCTTGGAACAGGATCCGCGCGGTCTCGGGCACGGCGTAGCGGTCGTACGCATCGCGCGCGGCGTCCTCGTCCCAGGTGTTGACGAAGGCGTAGCGGAACTCCTCGAAGTCCAGCGGCACGACGCCGTGGCGGTGCAGCGGGTGGTTGAGCGCGGGGCCCGCCGCCTTGAGCTGGGAGGGCTCGACGCGCAGGACGCCCTTCGGCGCCGCGGGGTCGAGGGCCACGCCGGCGATCCCCAGCCCGCGGTCGAGCAGCATCTCGACGAACAGTCCCCCGAACGAGTGCCCGACGAGCACCGGCGGCTCGCTCATGGCGCGCACGATCGCGTCGTAGTGGTCGACGATCTCCTTGACGCCGAGGCCCGCGAGCTCCTCCGGGTCGGCGCGCTGGTCGGCGACGTCGTCGTGCTTGCGCGGCCACTCCGGCGCGATCACGTCGTAGCCGCGGTCGGTGAAGTAGCCGGCGAAGTGCTCCCAGCTGTTGGAGGCCAGCCAGGCGCCGTGGACGAGGACCATGTTCGGTGGCATGGCCCATCCGACCACGCCGCGCCGGCCGGTGCAATGCGGACCGCCGCCGGCCGATGAGTTCCGCCCGCGCGCGGGGTCTGAACGCCCATGAGCAATCTCACCCAAGCCCCCACCACCATCTCCAACCTCGGCGTGGCGATGTTCACCGTCGCCGACCAGGACGCCGCCCTCGCCTTCTACGTCGAGAAGCTCGGCTTCGAGGTCAGGAGCGACGTGCGCTTCGGCGACCAGGACGAGATGCGCTGGCTGGAAGTCGCGCCTCCCGGCTCCGCCGCCCGCCTCGCGCTCAACCCGCCCATGGCCGGCCAGCCCGGCGGCAGCACGATCGGCGTCGAGACGCCGGACGTCCTCGGCGAGCACGCCCGCCTGCGCGCCGCCGGCGTCGACGTCGACGCCGAGCCGATGCGCCCGCCCGGCGCGCCGGTGATGTTCGCGCTGCGCGACCCGGACGGCAACACCGTCTTCGTGGTCGAAGCGGCCCCCTCCGCGTAGGCGGTCCGCTCCGGCCGTCAGACGAGGTAGAGGAACTCGTACTCGGCGGTGGGACCGGACTGCGTCCACTCGACGAGGCAGTAGCGCATCGCCGTCCCGTCGTCGCCGCGCGCGTCGATCGTGCCCGGCGGACGCCCCTGGACGACCTCCGTCTCGATGCGGCGGCCGTCCAGGGGACCGCCTTTGAGCACTGCCGTGATCGATGGCGCGCCGGCGCCGCCCTCAGCCACGATGCGCCAGTCCGCTCATGCCCGCGGGCGCAGCGCGACGACCGGGATGACCCGGCCGCCGGCCCGGCGCTGGTAGGTCTCATAGCCGGAGTAGTTGTCGCAGGCCATCGCCCACAGGCGCTCGCGCTCCTCGCCTTCGGCGACGGCGGCGCGCATCGGGCGCCGCCGGCCGTCGATCGTGACCTCGACGTCCGGGTTGGCCTGCACGTTGCGCAACCACGCCGGATGCTCGGGCGCGCCGGCCTTCGACGCGATCACGACGATGAGGTCGCCCTGCTTGGTGGCCAGCAGCGGAGTGGTGCGCTCGACGCCGCTCCTGGCGCCGCGGACGTGCAGCAGCACGATCGGCTGCCCGAGGCCCGTGGACAGGCGGCCGCCGGTCAGCGGGATCAGCCGGCGGTCGATCGCCGGGAAGACCGAGATGAACAGCTTGCCGCCGAGGGGCGTCTGCGCGAACGTCTGCAGCACGCGCTCGGCGCGCGACTTGGCGGCCTGCGGACGGTAGTCGCGCATCACGCGACCCTACCTCGCGACCGACGGTCCCAGCTGCTCGGCGGCGAGCAACGCCCGCCGCTGGTCGGCAGGTCAGCCGATGCGATGTGGCGAACCGCCCGCCCGGGCCCCGCGGCCCGGGCGGGCGCGCGCTCAGGTCGCCGCCAGCTCGCGGACCTGCGTGAGGCGGAAGTGGTTGCCGGACGGGTCGCGGAAGCCCGAGTCGATGCCGTAGGGGCGCTCCTCGGGCTCGTCGACGAACTCCACGCCGCGGGCCTTGAGCTCCTCGTAGGAGGCCTGGCAGTCCTCCGTGGTCAGGAAGACGGTCCCGGCGAAGCCCTTGCCCATGAGATCGCGCACCTGCTCGGCCGTCTCCGGGTCCATGATCGGCGCGCCCGGGATGGCCATCAGCACGATGGCCACGTCGGGCTGGCCGGCCGGCCCGACAGACAGCCAGCGGAAGTCCCCCATCTCGGGCAGCGTCACGTCGGCGCGCACCACCATGCCGAGCTTCTCGGTGTAGAAGGCGAGCGCCTCCTCCTGGTCGTGCACCCAGAGCTGTGCGTTGGCGATCCTGATCATCGGTCGGTCCTCCTCGGTCGGACTGCGGTCGCCGGTCAAGCTAGTCGCGACGTGCGCCGCTGTCTTCTCCGTTCGTGCGGCGTTGCGGGCGCCCGTAGGCGCGCAGCACGCAGGCCGGCACCAGCGCCCGTTCGGCGGCCGGCGGGAACGCGACCCGGTAGGCGTTCGGGGGGACGCCGTAGGACCGCGTGAAGCTGGTGGTGAACGACCCGACGCTCTGCAGCCCGACCGACATGCAGACGTCGGCGACCGACCGGTCGGTCGTCCGCAGCAGCGCCGCCGCGCGCTCCAGGCGCCGCGTGAGCAGGTAGGCGTGCGGGGGCTCGCCGAAGGCGCGGCGGAACTCGCGGCTGAAGTGCGCGCGCGAGAGGCCGGCGGCGCGGGCCATGTCGTCGACGGCCAGCGGCTCGGCGAAGCGGCTGTCGATCAGGTCCTTGGCGCGGGTCAGGTGGCGGGCGGGCGGGACGAACGCCATCGCGCCGATGATCGCATCCGGCGGCGGCGTGCCCGGCACCCGATCGACCGAGCGGCGATGATCGCCCTCGACCCCGAACCCTGGAGCTGCCAGATGACCGCCACCACCCCGTCGACGCTCATCACCGGCGTCGACTTCGTCACCGTCCCGACGCAGGACCTCGACGCCTCGATGCACTTCTACGGCACCGTCCTCGGCCTGCCGTTCGTCAAGCGGTGGGGCGACATGCCCGCCGCGGAGTACCAGGCCGGCAACCTCACGCTCGCCGTCATGGACCCCACCGCGTTCGGGCAGGAGTTCCATCCGCACCGGCTGCCGATCGCGCTGCAGGTCGACGACGTGGCCGCCGCGCGAGCGCACCTCGAGGCCGAGGGCGTCAGCTTCGTCTCCGAGACGATCGACAGCGGCGTCTGCCACCAGGCGATCTTCCGCGACCCGGCGGGCAACGCGCTGGACCTCCACCACCGCTACGCGCCTCAGGAGGGCTGAGTCATGTTCGACGGCGCGGGCGTCAGGACCGCTGGCGCAGCAGGAAGTCGAGCGTCGCGCCGTTGAAGCTCTCGGCGTCCTCGTGGAGCCCGGCGTGCGACAGCTGGTCGAAGACGACGAGCTCGGTCTCGCGGATCCCGCTCTTGAGCGGCTCGGCGAAGCGGGTGGAGCAGACGACGTCGCGCGCTCCGAACGTGATCAGGGTCGGAGCGCTGATCTCGCCCAGCACGCGGCTTGCGTCGTGCGCGATGACCGCGTCGGTCTGGGCGAGGAACGCGTCCACCGGCTGAGCGGGACGGCCGCGCACGAAGTCCACCAGCGTGTCCACGAACCCCGGCCGGCTGACGTACATCTCGGGCGTGAAGCACAGGGGGAAGATGCCCTGGATCACCACGTCCGCGACGGTCGGCAGCGACGACGCGAGCGTGCGCCACAGCTCGAGAACGGTCTTCAGGTAGGCATCGCTGGCGTCCCAGCAGCTGTGCAGCGAGAGCGAGCGCACGCGGTGCGGAGAGCGGGCGGCCAGGTGCGTGGCCACGGCGGCGCCGAGCGAGACGCCCGCGACGTGGGCCCGCTCGATCCCGATGGCGCCGAGGAAGGCGGCGACCTGGTCGGCGTAGCCCTCGGTCGAGTACGGCCCCGCCGGCTTGTCGCTCTCGCCCGAGCCGGGGAGATCGAGCGCGATGCAGCTGAAGTGCTCGGTGTAGGCCGGCAGCTGGAAGGCGTAGCAAGCGTGGTCGGCAGACGTGTAAGGGATCAGCAGGAGCGGCTCGCCCTCTCCCTGCACGTCGTAGTTGATCGTGAGCCCGTCCACCTCGACATGTGGCATGGCCGCTCTCTTCCGCTGCTGGTCGCAGGGCGCACACCTCACACGGCGCGGCGGGCTGGCGAGCGGCTCGGGCGCCGGAGCGATGCGCCTAGATCCGCCTGCATCATCGC
>JAICJK010000250.1 GCA_025928415.1 Solirubrobacteraceae bacterium
GCCGCCCTCGGCACGGCCGTCCGCCTCACCGCGACCGGCCCCACACGCTTCCGCCGGGTCGCGGAGGACTGGCGCGCGCTGCTCGCCGACGCCGTCGCCGACCCGCCGGACGGCCCGCCCGGCGCCGGCCTCGTGGCCGTCGGCGGCTTCGCCTTCGCGCCCGACGGCGGGCAGGCCCCGCACTGGGCGCCCTACGCGCCGGCGTCCCTGCACGTCCCCGAGGTCGCGCTCGCGCGACGGGGCAGCGACGTCGCCCTGACCGTCGCGGCGCTCGTGCGGCCCGGCGACGAGCCGGAGGCGCTGCTGGCGCGGCTGGAGGCGCGCCTGGCCGGCCTGCGCATCGCGCCGCTGCCGCTGCTGGACCCCGACCCGGCCGGCGGCTACCGCGTGGTCAGCGCGATGCCGCCCGAGCACTACGAGGGCGCCGTCGCCCGGGCGGTCGAGCGCATCCGCGCCGGGGCGCTGGAGAAGGTCGTGCTCGCCCGCGAGGTGCAGGTCCACGCCGGCGGGCCGTCCGGCGTCCACGACCCGGGCGCCGTGCTCGGCGTCCTGCGGGCGGCCTTCCCGTCGTGCAACGTCTTCTGCGCCGGGCGCGGCGACAGCGCCTTCCTGGCCGCCAGCCCGGAGCTGCTGGTCCGCCGCGAGGGCCTGAGGGCGGGCACGCTCGCGCTGGCCGGGTCGACGCGCCGCAGCGCCGACCCCGCCGTCGACGACCACCTCGGCGAGCAGCTCCTGCGCTCCGACAAGGACCGCGGCGAGCAGGCGATCGTCGCCCGCCGCATCGTCCGCGCGCTGCGCCGCCACAGCGTCTGGGTGACCGCGCCCGACGAGCCGTCGGTGGTCAAGATGGCCAACATCCAGCACCTGGCCACACCGATCCGCGCGCAGCTCGCCCGCCCCGTGCCCGCCGTCGAGCTCGCCGGGCTCCTGCACCCGACGCCGGCCGTCGGCGGCGAGCCGCTGGAGGTCGCCGCGCCGCTGATCCCGGCGCTGGAGGGCCTGGACCGCGGCTGGTACGCGGGCCCCGTCGGCTGGACGGACGCCAACGAGGACGGCGAGTTCTGCGTCGCGCTGCGCTGCGCGCTGCTCAGCGGCCCCGTCGCGCGCTGCTACGCGGGCGTCGGGGTGGTCCGGGACTCCGACCCCGCCGCCGAGCTGGCCGAGACCGAGGTCAAGCTCCAGGCGCTGCTGCCGGTCCTGGCCGGCTGAGCGGGCCCCGCCGGCGGGCCGCCCAGGTCATCAGGCGCGACGCACCTTGCGCCACACCTCGACGACCTCGCGCACGGAGGCCTGGCGGTAGGTGACGCCGCGCTCGATCGGGCGCAGCTCGAGCTCGAAGCGCCCGGACTCCCGCTGGTCGAGGGCCACGACGTGGGCCAGGAAGCGCCGGCCCTTGCGGTCGACCCGCACGATGTCGCCGGGCGCGATGCCCTTCGACGAGCGGCGCTCCGGGCGCTCCTCGGCCTCCGACTCGGGCGGCGTCGCGGTGGGCAGATCGATGAGGCGGGCCTGGTCCACGGCTGCCACGGTAGGTCACGCCCCGGACGCCCAGGCCCCGCCGCGGCCCTCGCGGCCGGGGTAGGCTCGCCGCGAGATGACCGACTTCGGCCCCGCGATCGCCACCGCCTACCGCGCCGAGGGGGCGGTGATCTCGCTCGGCCGCGGCGTCCACGAGGGCGCCGTCGTCCCCGAGGCGGTCGTGCAGATCCCGCTGGCGATGATGAACCGCCACGGCCTCGTGGCGGGGGCGACCGGCACCGGCAAGACCAAGACCCTGCAGGGCATCGCCGAGCAGCTCTCGGCAGCCGGCGTCGCGGTCTTCGTGGCCGACGTCAAGGGCGACCTGTCGGGCCTCGCGGCGCCCGGCGAGCAGACGGGCGCGGCCGCCAAGCGCGCGTCCGAGCTGGGGACGGCGTACACGCCGGCCGGCTTCCCGGTCGAGTTCCTGTCGCTCGGCGGCCTGGGGCCGGGCGTCCCCGTCCGGGCGACGGTCTCCGACTTCGGGCCCCAGCTCCTGGGCAAGGTCCTGCAGGCCAACGACACCCAGGAGCAGAGCCTCGACCTCGTCTTCCACTACGCCGACGAGAAGCAGCTCCCGCTGCTGGACCTCTCGGACCTGCGCGCGCTGCTGACGTTCCTGGCCTCCGACGACGGCAAGGCCGAGCTGGAGGGGATCGGCGGGCTGTCGGGCCAGACCGTCGGCGTGCTGCTGCGCGCCCTGATCGGGCTGCAGGACGGCGGCGGCGAGGAGCTCTTCGGCGAGCCGATGTTCCAGATCGCCGACCTGCTGCGCACCGCGCCCGACGGCCGCGGGATCGTGTCGTGCCTGGAGCTCGCCGCCGTCCAGGAGCATCCCGAGCTGTTCTCGACCGCGCTGATGTGGCTGCTGGCCGAGCTGTTCGAGGCCCTGCCCGAGGCCGGCGACCTCGACCGTCCCAAGCTCGTGTTCTTCCTCGACGAGGCCCACCTGCTGTTCGACGGCGCGACGAAGGCGTTCCTCGACGCGATCGAGCGCACCGTCCGGCTGATCCGCTCCAAGGGCGTCGGGGTCTTCTTCGTCACCCAAACGCCGAAGGACGTCCCGCCCGCGGTGCTCGCCCAGCTCGGCAACCGCATCCAGCACGCGCTGCGCGCCTTCACGCCCGACGACGCCAAGGACCTCAGGGCGACCGTCTCGACGTTCCCGAAGTCGGAGTTCTACGACCTCGCGGAGCTGCTCACGCAGCTCGGCATCGGCGAGGCGGCGGTGACGATCCTGTCCGAGTCCGGGGTGCCGACGCCGGTGGTCCACGCCAGGCTCCCCGCGCCGGCCTCGCGGATGGCGCCGGCCGACGACGTCGACGCGGCGGCCAAGGCGTCGCCGCTGCACGCCAAGTACGGCACGCGCGTGGACAGCGAGTCGGCCCGCGAGAAGCTCGCGGCGCGCACCGCCGCCGCCGCGCAGGCCGCGCCCACCCCCGTCGGCGCGCCGCCCGAGCCCGAGCCCGAGCACAAGGAGGCGGCCAAGGCCGCCGGGGGCGGCGTGGAGACCGTGTCGAAGTTCCTGCAGTCCCGCCAGGGCAAGCAGCTCCAGCGGCAGGTCGTGCGCGGCGTGTTCGGGATGCTGAAGAAGCGCCTCTGACGCCGGGCTCAGGCCGGCTCGGGCAGCGCCGCGTCGCGCCGCGTCACCGACAGGTAGGTCACCAGGGCGAGGATGCAGCCCAGGAACAGGTAGCTCGTCCCGGTCGTGCCCAGGCCCAGGCCGCCGTACCTGTGGTCGTGCTGGGACAGCTCGTCGCCGATCGAGGCGCCCAGCGGCCGGGTCAGGATGTAGGCCGGCCAGAACGCCAGGACCGCGTTGAGCCGGAACCGGTAGTGGGCGACGGCGACGAGCGCGATCAGGCCGCCGAAGATCGCGATCGACACGGCGTAGCCGAGGTCCAGCTTCTCCGCCGACAGGTCGCCGGCGGCCGTCCCCAGCGCGAACGTGAACAGGATCGCCAGCCAGTAGAACGCCTCGCGGCGCGTGGTGACGATCGTGTGGATCGACAGCGTGCGCTCGACCGCGTACCAGGCGCCGAAGACGGCGGCGAGCACGAGCGAGAAGCCGATGGTGCTCGTCGTCAGCGGCACGTTGTAGCGGTCGGTCATGTTGTCGGTGATGAGCGTTCCGAACACGCTGATCACGACGACCGCGGCCCAGTAGACCGCCGGCACGTAGCGGCGCAGGCGGAACTGGACGAGCAGCAGCGCGGCGAGCAGCGCGCCGGCCACGTAGGTCGTGTTGGTGAGCCCGAAGCCGAGGTTCTCGTTGAGGTAGTCGGCCGCGGTCTCCCCGATCGTGGTGCACATGATCTTGATGACCCAGAAGAAGATCGTGACTTCCGGGACCTTGTTGAGCATCAGGCGGGCGCGCGAAGGCGCCGCCTCGGTGAGTACGGGCGTTGTCATGGCGCGGCAGGGTGGCAGCGTGTCCCTGAACTGCTCCTGACTGCCTGCAGGGCCGTCAGCGCGGTCGCGCCCGATTCCGGGGTGAAGGCGAGGCTCAGGCCGACAGCGCCTCCTGCACCGCCCGCGCGATGCGGCGGTGCAGGCGCACGTTGGCCGCGCGGTCGCCGCGGACCTCGATCAGCGTCACCCCGTCGTGGGCCAGGCCCGCCGCGAGCGCGGCGCGGAAGGCGGCCACGTCGCGCGGCTGGACGTGGCGCAGCCCGAACAGCGCGGCGACGCGCGCCGGGTCCAGCCCCGTGGGCGTGGCCACGTGCTCCTCGAAGGCGTCGCGCTCGCGCGCCACCGGCAGGAAGTCGAAGATGCCGCCGCCGCCGTTGTCGATCAGCACGATCGTGAGCGGCAGGCGCGTGCGGTGGGCGGCCAGCAGCCCGCCGAGGTCGTGCGCCAGCGCGACGTCGCCGATCAGCAGCGCGACCGGCCCGGCGCTCCCCGCCGCGACGCCGAACGCCGTCGAGACGACGCCGTCGATGCCGTTGGCGCCGCGGTTGGACAGCACGCGTGGCGGGTCGTCGCGGACTGCGAAGAAGGTCTCGACGTCGCGGATCGGCATCGACGCGGAGACTACGAGCGTGGCGTCGGGCGGCAGGGCGGCGCCGAGCTCGAGCGCGACGCGCGGCTCGCTCAGCTCGTCGCCCGCGGCGGCCGCGATCGCCGCCGCGGCGAGCTCGTCGCCGCGGCGC
>JAICJK010000301.1 GCA_025928415.1 Solirubrobacteraceae bacterium
CCTCGAGCCGGGTGACGGTCGCCGGCGTGGCCACGCCGGTCCGGCGCATGCTCGCCGCGCGCTGGAAGCGCCGCACCGAGGACTGGGTCCGGCGCCCGAAGCGGCCGTCGGCCCCGGTCGGGAAGCCCGCGAGGGTCAGCAGGCCCTGCAGGGCGCGGACCTCGCTGCCGTGGGCCCCGCGCCGGAGGGAGTGGTCGCCGAGCTGCGCCTCGGCGGTCCCCGGGACCAGCAGCGCCCCGAGCACCGCCGCGAGGACGATGCGCTTGCCCATGGGTGCTGCGTTCGCCCCCGGCCCGCGGCTCCCTGCGCCGCGCCGCCGATGCACGGGTTGCGGGCGCCGAACCTCCAGCATCGCCGCCGCCGTGGCGTGCAAGCGCCCGTGCGCCCGCGAGGAGCGCGCGGCGGCGCGCCGAACCCCCCGGCATGCGCAACCGCCAGCTCCACCGCGCGCTGCTCGCCTTCGCCGAGGAGGCCGCCTGGCAGCTTGCCGCCGATACGACCGACGGCCACGAGGTCCCCTTCGAGGTGGTCGAGGCCCGCGGCGCGCGCCGCGACCGCCCGCTGTACTGCTACCGCCCGCTGACCGGGGACTTCATCGCCCACCGCCAGAGCGTCATCGCGCGGCTGCCGACCTACCTCCCGGCGGTCCACGCGCTGAGCGCGGTCGGCGGGCTGGACGCCTACCTGCAGGCGCGCGTCGCGCGCGGCGGCGCCGGTGGCGTGGCCCCGCGCGAGCGCGGCGAGCTGGCCCTGCGCGCGCTGCTGGGTCGCGTGTTCGAGGACTCCACGGACTTCGCGCTGGTCCCCGAGCGCTTCGAGCGGGCCTACGCCGAGCTCGAGGCGATCGTCCACGAGGGCCGCACGGAGACCGTCGTGCTCGTTCCCCTGCTCGGGCTGCGGATCGAGTCGGCGGAGATCGCGATGGGGGACGATCTGACCCTGATGCGCGGCGACGTGGTCGACGACGCTCCCGAGGAGGCCGTCTGGCCGCACGGCGGCGGCGCGCCCAACGTGCTGGCGGTGCTGCGCTGGGAGGCCGCGGCGGGCGACGAGGCGCCGCTGGCGCACGCGCGGGTCCGGCTCGGGCGCCTGGTCACCGCCCTGCGGCTCTACGACCCCGCGCTCGTGAGCCTCGGCCCCGCGGCCTGGACCCGGACCGCGGGCGGCCCGTGGCAGGTCGCGGTCCTGGCCCCCGGCGCGGCGCTCGGGCGCCCGCGCGCGGAGTGCCCCGTCGCCGCCGCCCAGGAGGACGAGCTGCGCGCCTTCTGCAGCCTGGTCGGCCGGCGCACGCCGCGGGCCGGCGAGGTCGCCTGGGCGCTGCGGCGCTTCGAGCTCGGCTGCGCCCACGAGCGGCCCGAGGACGCGCTGACCGACCACCTGCTGGCGCTGCGCGCGCTGCTGGAGCCCGAGGGCCCCGGCAGCGGGCGCCTGCCCGGCCGGGTGGCGGTGATCTGCGCGCAGCCGCACGAGCGCGAGGCGCTGGGCGACCGCGTCCGGCACGCGATCGCCGCGGAGCGCGCGCTGGTCACCGGCGCGGGCGTGCCCGGCCCCGAGGTCGTCGCCGGGCTCGCCGCGCTGCTGGAGGCCCAGGCGCGCGCGATCCTGCGCGACGTCCTCTGCGGGCACCTGGACGCCGACGTGCGCGGGGTGGCCGACGCGCTGCTGAGCACCGGCGCCGAGGTGGCCGAGCAGGCGACGCTGGCCTGAGGCCGGGGGACGGCGCCGCCCGGCGGCCGCGGACCTCAGTGGCCGCGGAAGAAGAAGTGCCAGATCGCCCAGAGGACGACGTAGCCGCCCACCAGCACGACGGCCAGGAAGATCGCGACGACGGTGTTCGCGCTGGCGAGCACCAG
Source organism: Solirubrobacteraceae bacterium (assembly GCA_025928415.1). GTDB lineage: Bacteria > Actinomycetota > Thermoleophilia > Solirubrobacterales > Solirubrobacteraceae > Paraconexibacter. The sequence goes on from JAICJK010000301.1 coordinate 1,854, forward strand.
GGAGGCGTCGAGCGCCGGGTGGGTCGTCATCGGTGCAGTGTGACGTCAGCGCGGCGGACGCAGGCGCAGTGGCGCCGCGAACGCCCCGCGCTCCGCGGCGAGGGCCTCCAGCACCCTGCGCGCGGTGGCCAGCGGCTCGGCGCCCAGCGCCGCCGCCGCCTGCTCCTCGACGTCGCGCCACAGCGCCGTGGCCGTCCGGATGCACGCCCACCCGCGCTCGGTGAGCCGCGCGGGGCGCGCCCGGCCGTCGTCCACGGCCGCGGTGCGCGCGACGTAGCCCCGGTCCTCGAGCTGCTCGAGGAGCTTCCCCGCGGCCTGCTTGGTGATCCCGAGATGCTCGGCGACCTGCACGCCCGTGGCGCCGCCGGTCGAGGCCAGGAGCTGGAACGTGTACCCGTCGGTGGGCCGGACGTCGGGATAGCCGGCCCGCGCGAGCCGGTCGTGGACGTCCTCGGTGACCGCGCGCGTGACCAGCAGGAGCAGCGCCGGCAGGTCGAGCTGGACGACGGGGGCAGGCGGGGCGGGCGCCATCGCCCGCCTACTGCGCCCACGGCGGGGTGAACGCCGCGCCGCCGACGGTCGCCGTCATGCCGGCCGAGGTGACGACCGTCGCGCGCGCCGGCCGGTCGCCGGGGTTGCGGAGCCGCAGCACGGCGTGGGCGGGGACGATCAGCGCGTCGCCGGGGCCGGCGGCGGCCTGCACGCCGTCGATGGTCGCCGTCAGGCGCCCGCTCGTGGTGAGGAAGACCTCCTCGCGATCCATCGAGTGCGGCTCGCTCTCGGCGCCGGCCGGCACGTCGAGCGTCCAGATGGCGAGCTCCGCCGAGCCGCGGGACGGGACGGCCAGCGGGTGGAAGGCGAAGCCGTCCCGCTCGTAGGTGGCGGACTCGGCGGCGCTGGCGACGGGCATGGGCGGCGATCTCCGATCAGGTTGGTCAACGTGGTTGACCAGAAGGTAAACGAGGTTTACCGGTTCGTCAAGCCGTCCGGACGTCCACGAGCAGCCGGTCCGGGTCGCCGGCGTCCGCGAACAGGTGGCGGTGGATCGCCACGAGGCCGTCGACGTCGTGCACGTCGCCGTCGAGATGCGGGATCAGGATCGGCTCCGGGTCGCCGAGCTCGCGGCGCAGCAGCGCGATCGAGGCGGCGTCGCGGGCGGCCAGGACCTGCGCGTCGGCGACCGTCCGGGCGACCTTGCGCGCCAGCGGGACGCCGAGGCCGGCCGCGAGCTCGGCCGCGACGGCCTCCGGGTCGAGCGGGGCGGCGTCGCCGACCCCGGGGTCCACGCGGTTGACGACCAGGCCGCCGAAGGGCATGCCGGCCTCCCGCAGCTTGCCGTGGAAGTAGATCGCCTCGGCGACCGGCTCGCGCTGGGGCGAGGTGACGATCAGGAACGTCGTCGCCGGGTCGGCGAGCAGCGCCTTGACGCCGGCCGCCCGCTCGACGAAGCCGTCGAGGACGCCGCTCAGCGCGCGGAAGAACGTGCCCAGGTCGGTGAGCAGGTCGACGCCGGTGACCCGCTTGAGGATCGAGAAGACGACGCCGGTCCCGCGGCCCATGACCTTCGCCGCCAGGCCGGTCGGCGCCAGGAAGAGCTTGACCGCCCGTCCCTCGAAGAAGTGCGTCAGGCGGTCCGGCGCGTCGAGGAAGTCCAGCGCGTTTCGGGACGGCGGGGTGTCGAGCACGATCACGTCGAAGCGCCCGGACCGGTCGAGCTCGTAGAGCTTGGCGATCGCGGTGAACTCCTGCGAGCCGGCGACCGCGCCCGAGAGCTCGGCGTAGATCCGGTTGCCGAGGATGTCGTCCCGGGTGCGCTCGTCCGGGGCGAGACGCTCGATGAGCTCGTCGAACGTCCGCTTGGCGTCGAGCATCATGGCCCACAGCTCGCCGCGCATCTGCAGGCCGTGGCCGGCGAACCGCTCGGGATCGACGAGGCGCGGCTCGTTGCCCAGCTCCTCGAGCCCGAGGGAGTCGGCCAGGCGCCGGGCGGGGTCGATCGTCACCACGGCGACCCGCCGGCCCTCGGCGGCCAGCCCCATCGCCAGCGCCGCGGCGGTCGTGGTCTTCCCGACGCCTCCGGAGCCCGCGACGATGCACATGCGCTTGCCCTCCAGGCGCTCGGCGACGCTCACCGCGCCGGCTCCCCGCGGCGCCGGGAGCCCAGGCGGCGCCCGAGCGACGCGAGCTCGTCGTGGCCGAGCTCGGCGGCCAGGCAGAAGGGCAGCGTGGCGACCGGGACGCCCGAGCCGCGCAGCCCGCGCCGCAGCCGCGCGAGCTGGGCGCGCTGC
>JAICJK010000153.1 GCA_025928415.1 Solirubrobacteraceae bacterium
CCGACGAACGCGGCGCTCGTGGCCCGGCGTGCCATCGGCGGATCTTCGCACCGCTCGCGGCGCGCGGCGGGCGCTGCGCCGGCGCGCCCTCGGCGCTTGCGGGCGCGGGAGCGATGCGCGAGCCTGCCGCCCCTGACCGCCCGGGCCCCCCACCGAGACCCGCCGCGCTACGGGCGCCTGCGCGACGTCGGCCCGCTGCGCGACTTCGCCCCGCCGGCCACGCTTTCGCTCGCCGACCGGGTGGCGGTCGTCGACCGCGCGCTGACGCTGCTGTCGGAGGCCTACGTCCACCTGCCGGTCAAGCGCGCGATGTACGCCGTGGACCCGGAGGCCGAGCTGCGGCGCCTGCGCCGCGAGCTGCTCGGCGTGGCCGACGACCCCGGCGGCGCCGCGCCCGGCGAGCGCGCCTTCCACGACCGCGTGCTCGCCGCGTTCGCCGCCCTGCGCGACCTGCACACCACCTACGTCCTGCCCGAGCCGTGGCGCAGCCACGTGGCCTTCCTGCCGCTGCTGATCGAGGAGTGCCACCGGGAGCCGTGGGCCGGCGACGAGGACGCCCTGGCCGCGGCGCGGACCTACGTCGTCACCCGCGCGCGCCGCGCCACCGGCGTCCCGCTCGGCGCGGAGGTCACCCACGTCAACGCCGTCCCGATCGCGGTCGCCGTCGAGCGCAGCGCCGAGCGCCACGCCGGCGGCGGCAACCCGGACGCGCGGCGCGCCCGCGGCCTCGAGCGCCTGACCTACCGCTGGCTCGGCGGCGCCCCGCTGCCCGACGAGGACTGGGTGGTGCTCTCGCTGGTCACCGGGGACGGCCCGCGGGAGGTGCGCCTGCAGTGGCTCGCCGGGCGCCTGCCGCCCGACGCGGCCGGTGACGCCGCGCCGCACCGGCGCACGACGCGCCCGGTCGACCTGCGCCGCGGCCAGGACCCGCAGGGCGAGGCCTCGCGGCGCGTGCGCCGGGAGCTGTTTTCGCGCCCCGGCCGCCGCCGCGCGCAGGACGCCGGCACCGTCGCGCTGCGGCGCTTCCCGGACGCGCGCACCGGGCCCTACGCGCACCTGCGGCTGCACTCCTTCGACGTGCCGGACCCCGAGGCGTGGGTCGCCGGGATCGCGCGCCGCCTGCGCAGGGCGCCGCACGGCGGGCTGGTCGTCGACGTGCGCGGCAACCCGGGCGGCGACATCGGGGCGGCCGAGCGGCTGCTGCAGCTCTTCACGCCCGGCCCGGTCGCCGGCGAGCCGCTGCACCTGCGCGCCACGCCGACCGCGGTGCGGCTGGCGCGCCGCCTGCGCGAGGCGGGCGAGGCGATCCCCGAGGCGGTCGAGGAGGGCCTGCGCGCGGCGCTGGCCACGGGCGCGACGTTCTCCACCGGCGCCCCGCTGCTGGCGCCCGAGGACCTCAACGACCTCGGGCAGGTCTACCAGGGCCCCGTCGTCTGCATCGTCGACGCGATGACCTACTCGGCGGCCGACCTGTTCGCGGCGGGGGTGGCCGACCACCCGCACGGCGTCGTCCTGGGCACGGCCGGGCACACCGGCGCGGGCGGCGCGAACGCGATGAGCGCCGAGACGCTCGCCGGCTGCCTCGGCGGCGACGACGGCGACCTGGCCGGCGCTCCGGACGGCCCGTCCTTCCAGCTCGCGGTGCGGCGCTCGACGCGCGTGGGGGAGCGGGCCGGCGTCGTGCTCGAGGACTTCGGCGTCGTGCCCGACCTGCGCTACGCGCTGGCCCGCGAGGACGTGCTCGGCGACAACGCCGGCCTGCTGGCCTTCGCCGCGCAGGTGCTGCGGGCCGCGGGCGCGCCGCCGCGCCTGAGCGCCCGCCTCGCGCGCGGCGGGACGGCCGTCGCCCTGCGGGCCGAGGGGCTGGCCCGCGTCGACGCCTTCCTCGGCGATCGGCCCTGGGCCAGCGTCGACCCGGGCGTCACGCCGGAGATCGATCTCGCGGGCGCGCGCGGGACGCTGCGCCTGCTCGGCCGCGACGCCTCGGGCGCCCTCGTCGTCTCCGTGCGCCTGCCCGTCGCCGCAGATACGTAGGTCGACGTCGCGCGAATACGTCAGGTGCCCGATGTGCGAGCGCCGCGGCGCCCGTAGCTTCCCCGTCGTCCACTGACCGGACGCCCTCTCCACCGGCACGGGACCCGACCGCCGCCCACCAGCGCGGCGGCCGGGCGCCGCCGGCCCACGCCCGTCCCACCGCCCATCCGAGGAGGCCCCATGCTGCAGCCGGCCGTCGTCCGCGCGTCCCCCGCCGGCGCCCCGCGCCCCGCGCCGGACCCGCGCCCCGAGCTCGCCGCGCTGCTGGCCTCGGCCGCTCGCTCCGACGAGCGCGCCTGGGCCTGCCTGGTCCACCGCTTCGGCGCGACGATCGACCGCGTCACCCGGCGCCACGGCCTCGGCCGGGCGGCGGCCGACGACGTCGCGCAGCTCACCTGGCTCGCGCTGCTGGAGCACATCTACGCGGTGCGCGACGCCGAGGCGCTCGGCGCCTGGATCGCCACCACCGCCCGCCGCGCCTGCCTGCAGGTCCAGGGCTCGGGTGGGCGCGAGCTGCTCGTCGACGAGCCGCACGAGGTCGCCGACCGCGCGACGGTCGAGGCCCAGGTCGAGGCGACCGAGCGCGAGCTGGTCCTCCGCCACGCGCTGGAGGTCCTCAACCCGCGCGAGCGCCGCCTGGTCGAGCTCCTGCTCGCCGATCCCGACGTCAGCTACCGGCAGATCGGGGCGACCCTGCACATGCCCGTGGGCTCCATCGGCCCCACCCGCCAGCGCTGCTTCGGGCGCCTGCGCCGGGTGCCACAGCTCGCCGCGCTGGCCCAGGCGGCCTAGCGCGGCGGTCCCGGGGGGGACACGCCACAGGACCGCCGGGCGCCACGGGGGGATTCACGGCGCCTGGCGGTCCTGCAGCGCCGCCGGACGCGCCCGGCATCTCCGACCCCGTTGGTAGGATTGAACCCCATGATCTTCACGACCAAGGCGGAGTACGGCGTACGGCTCCTCGTGGAGCTCGGGCGCCAGGGGGCCAACCGTCCCGTGTCGCTCAAGGCGATCTCCGAGGCGGAGGGCCTGCCGCTGGCCTACCTGGAGCGGATCGTCGCGCTGCTGAAGAAGGCCGAGCTCGTCGAGAGCACCCGCGGCGCCCACGGGGGCTACCGCCTCTCGCGCGAGGCCGAGGCCATCACCATGGACGAGGTGATCGTCGCCCTGGAGGGCGGCGTCGCCCCCATGAACTGCTTCGTCGACGACACCGACGCCACCCGCGTGCTGTGCTCCCACGAGGCCGACAAGGGCCACGGCTGCGCGACGAAGCTGCTCTGGCTGCGCGTCCAGGGCGGCGTCATGGAGCGCCTGGCGCAGACGACGCTCGCCGAGCTCGTCGCCTTCAGCCTGCGCGAGACCGCCGAAGCCGAGGCGGCCGCCGCCGAGGCGGCCCTCCAGCCCGCCGGGCCCGTCGCCGCGCCCGCGTCACCGCCCGTCCTCACCACCTCCTGAAGCTCCAGAAAGCGACCCCCGCATGCCCGATCTCGAGATCTCCAACCTCCACGTCCAGGCCGAGGACAAGCAGATCCTCAAGGGCGTCGACCTGACCGTCCGCGAGGGTGAGATCCACGCCCTGATGGGGCCCAACGGCTCGGGCAAGTCCACGCTGGCCAACGCGATCATGGGGCACCCGAACCTCCAGGTGACCGAGGGCCGGATCCGCTTCGGCGGCCAGGACATCACCGAGGCCGACACCGACGAGCGCTCCCGCCTCGGGCTGTTCATGGCCTTCCAGTACCCCGTGGCCATCCCCGGCGTGACGATCACCAAGTACCTGCGCACGGTCATGAACGCCCACCGCGAGGCGCGCGGCGAGCCCGAGGTCCCGCTCAAGGAGTTCCGCACGACCGTGCAGGCCGCGATGGAGCTGACCGACATCCCGCGCGAGTTCGTCTCCCGCTACCTCAACGACGGCTTCTCCGGCGGCGAGAAGAAGCGCCTGGAGACGCTCCAGCTCGCCCTGCAGAAGCCCCGCGCGGCGATCCTCGACGAGACGGACTCCGGCCTGGACATCGACGCGCTCAACGTCGTCGCCAACGGCGTGAACACCGTCGCGAGCGGCACGGACATGGGCGTCCTGATCATCACCCACTACCAGCGCATCCTGCGGATGATCAAGCCGGACAAGGTCTCGATCCTCTACCAGGGGCGCATCGTCACCGACGGCGGCCCCGAGCTCGTCGACCGGCTGGAAGCCGAGGGCTACGGCTGGGTCGAGCGCGAGCTGGCCCCGGCGGCCTAGCGCGATGGCCACGGTCGCCGGCTCCGCGCTCGTCAGCCCCTCCGAGTTCCCGACGCTCGAGCGCGAGGGGCTCGTCTACCTCGACGCGGCGGCGACCTCGCAGACGCCGCGCGCCGTCCTCGCGGCGATGGACGACTACTACCGCCACCACCGCGCCTCCGTGCACCGCGGGGTCTACGCGATCGCCTCCGAGGCGACCGACCTGTTCGAGGGCGCGCGGGCGCGCATCGCGGCGTTCGCCGGCTCCCAGGCGGCCACCACCGTCTTCACCCGCAACGCCACCGAGGCCCTGAACCTCGTGGCGCGCGGCGTCGCCGGGCCGGGCGACAAGGTCGTCGTCACCGAGATGGAGCACCACTCCAACCTCGTGCCGTGGCAGATGACCGGCGCGGAGATCCTGTGGGCGCCGCTCGACGAACAGGGGCGCCTGCGCCTGGACGCGCTCGACGAGCTGCTGTCCTCCGGCGACGTCAAGGCGGTCGCGGTCGCGCACGTCTCCAACGTCGTCGGGACGATCAACCCCGTGGCCGAGATCGCGCGCCGCGCGCGGGCCGCCGGGGCCCTGTCCGTCGTCGACGGCTCGCAGGCCGTCCCGCAGCTCCCCGTCGACGTGGGCGCGATCGGCGCCGACTTCTACGCGTGGACCGGGCACAAGGCCTACGGGCCCACGGGCATCGGCGTGCTGCACGGCCGGCCCGAGGCGCTCGAGGCGCTGCCGCCGCTGTTCGGCGGGGGGCACATGATCGCCCGCGTCGCGAAGGGCGGCACGCGCTTCGCCGAGGTCCCGACCCGCTTCGAGGCCGGCACCTCGGCCATCGCCGAGGCCATCGGCCTGGGCGCCGCCGTGGACTTCCTGTCCGGCCTCGGGATGGAGGCGGTGCGCGCCCACGAGCAGGACGTCACCGCCTACGCGCTCGAGCGCCTGCGCGAGGTCGAGGGGCTGCGCATCCACGGCCCGGCCGACCCGGCCCAGCGCGGCGCGCTGGTCTCCTTCGCGCTGGAGGGCATCCACCCGCACGACGTGGCCGAGATCATCGGCTCGCGCGGGGTCTGCGTGCGCGCCGGCCACCACTGCGCCCAGGTCCTGATGGACGCCCTCGGCGAGCAGGCCACGACGCGCGCCTCGTTCTCCGTCCACTCCACCCGCGCCGAGGTCGACGCGCTGCTCGACGGCCTGGCCCGCGTCCAGGAGGTGTTCGCCTGATGGACGACCTGTACCGCGAGGAGATCCTCTCGCACTACAAACGGCCCCGGAACTGGGGGCCGATGGACGCGCCGGACCTCGAGTTCGAGGACACCAACCCGCTCTGCGGGGACGAGCTGAAGGTCATGCTGCGCGTCGGCGCGGACGGGACGATCGCGGACGTCCGCTTCGACGGGCACGGCTGCGCGATCTCGCAGGCCGCGGCCTCGATGGCCTCCGAGGAGGTCAAGGGCATGCGGGTCGAGGAGCTGCTCAAGCTCGACCGCTCCTTCGTGCTCGACCTGCTCGGGATCGACATCTCCGCCACGCGGATGAAGTGCGCGCTGCTCTCGCTGAAGGTCCTCAAGAGCGCCGGGCTGGGCGGCGAGGTCGCCTGGGAGCCGGAGACCCCGGACGCCGCCGCGCCCGCGGGGGACCCCAACCGCCTCTGAGTCGCCGCTCGCCGGCTGCGCGGGGGACGAACTCGCTCAGTAGCCCAGGCGGTCCAGCAGGTCGTTGGCCGTCGTCTTGCGCTTGGGCTGGGCGCCCTTCTTCTCGCGCTCCTTCTCCTCGCCCTGGATGACGAAGCGGATCTGGGCGCCGACGCGGCCGTCGCGCGCCTTCTCGCGGTCCTCCTTGGAGATGCGGTCGTCGCGGTTGGCGCGCTCGGCCTGCCGGGCGGCGCGCTGCTCGTCGCGGCGACGCGCGTTGCGCACGCGCGCCTGGCGCTCGGCCGCCTCCTCCTTGGACAGGCAGATCGACCACAGGTCCTCGACGTCGGCGATCGCGACCTGCTGGGCGGCGAGCGCCTTGCCGAGCTTCCCGGCGGCCAGCGAGCCCGCGGAGATCGACCGCGCCCGGACGCGGAAGTCCCCGTCGCCGGAGACGAGCTCGGAGAGCTGGCCGCGCTCCTTCTGGGCGAGCTCGCCGAAGGCGTCGCGCAGCGCCTTGCGCGAGCCCTGCACCTGCATGATCGAGCGCGCGGCCTCGCGCAGCTCGTTGAACGGCAGCGGGCCTTTCTCGCGCGGGCGACCGCCGTCGCGCGGCGGGCGATGCTGCCGGGGCGGGCGGGGAGACCCGGTCGCGCCCTGGGCGGCGCCTTCGCGGGTCTTCGCGCCGCC
>JAICJK010000192.1 GCA_025928415.1 Solirubrobacteraceae bacterium
CGTGGGCGGTTATGTGAAGGACGTGCTCGTGGAGACCCAGTGGGTCGAGGATCACCTCGACGACCCCGGCATCCGCATCGTCGAGGTCGACGAGAACCCGGCGCTGTACGCGGAAGCGCACATCCCGGGCGCGATCGGGTTCGACTGGAAGACCGACCTGCAGGACCAGGTCAAGCGCGACTTCCTCGGCCCGGAGGCCTTCGGCGAGCTGTTCGGCCGCCACGGGATCTCCGACGACCACACGATCGTGCTCTACGGCGATCGCAACAACTGGTTCGCCGCCTACACCTACTGGTACCTGAAGTACTACGGCCACGAGGCGGTCAAGCTCGTCAACGGCCCGCGCGAGAAGTGGATCGCCGAGGGCCGCCCGACCTCGACCGACGTGCCGTCCTACGACGCCGCGACGTTCACCGCCAAGCCCGGCGACCCGGCCATCCGCGCCAAGCGCGACGAGGTCCTGGCGGCGCTGAGCAACGGCAAGCGCCTCGTCGACGTCCGCTCGCCGCAGGAGTTCTCCGGCGAGCTGATCTCCCCGGCCGGCTACGAGCAGGAGGGCGCCCAGCGCGGCGGGCACATCCCCGGCGCCGCGTCCGTGCCGTGGTCGCAGGCCGTCGGCGAGGACGGGACGTTCAAGTCCAAGGAGGACCTCGAGGCCCTCTATGGCGGCAAGGGCGTCCTGACCGGCGAGCCGATCATCGCCTACTGCCGCATCGGCGAGCGCTCGGCGCACACGTGGTTCGTGCTGCACGAGCTGCTCGGCCAGGAGGACGTCAAGAACTACGACGGCTCCTGGACGGAGTGGGGCAACCTCGTCGACGTCCCGGTCGAGAAGGACGTCTGACCGCAGCGTCGAAGAAGGGCACATAACGCTGGTGTCGGGCGGCCCGAGGGCCGCCCGACGCCGTTCTGGAGCGCGGTGGCCCGGGTGGTCGCTCAGGCGCCGGCGGCGCCGGCCGCGTCCAGCCGCTCGAACAGGTCCCCGAGGATCCGCGCGGTGGCGCCCCAGACGAGCTGGTCGCCGACGACGTAGACGTCGGTGCGGAACGGGACGCCGCGGCGCATGAGCTCCCGGCGCCCGTAGCCGGCGCGCAGGTCGGCGAGCGACAGCTCGAGCACCGCGGCGACCTCGCGCGCGGACGGGACCCAGGTGTGCCCGGGCTCGATGAGCCCGACGAACGGGTAGACCGCGTAGCCGGTGGCGATCGTCGGCGTCGGCTGCAGGGCGCCGACCAGCTCCACGCCGTCCGGGTCCAGCCCGATCTCCTCCTGGGCCTCGCGCAGCGCCGTCAGGCGCAGGTCGGTCTCGTCGTCGTCCTGGCGCCCGCCCGGGAAGGAGACCTCGCCGGGGTGGCGGCGCATGTCCTCCCGGCGCTTGGTCAGCACCACGCGCGGCGTCCCGTCGGCGGCGAGGTAGAGGGGGACGAGCACGGCGGCGTCGATGCCGCCGTCGACGTCCAGCGCGGCGGCCTCCGCGGGGTCCAGCAGGACCTCGCGGAGCACGCGGCCGAAGTCAGCGCGCGAGGCTGACGCGCTCGACACGCTCGTCGAACATGACCTCGCCGTCGAGCGTGCGGTGCACCGGGCACTTCGCCGCGATGACGCGCAGGCGCTCGACCTGCTCGGCGCTGAGCGAGTCCGGCATCCGCATGACCAGGGAGAACTTCGTCGGGCAGCCGCGGTCGGCCGGCGCGTACTCGCACGCGACCTCGACGTCGCCGATGTCCCAGCCCTTGCGCTGGGCGTACATCTCCATCGTGATGGCGGTGCAGGAGGCGAGGCTCGCGGCGAGCAGCTCCTGCGGGCTCGGGCCGGTGTCGTCGCCGCCCTGGTCCAGCGGCTCGTCGGCGATCAGCTGGTGATCGCGGACGCGGACGGTCTGGCGGTAGGTCCCGGAGCGGGACGAGGTGGCCTGCATGGTGACCTTCATGGTCCCTCGATGGTAGGGGTCGTCCGGACGACTTCAGGCCAGCGGGTTGAACAGCAGTCCCGTCGGCACCTTCGGATGGAAGAACGTCGACTTGGGCGGCATGTTCACGCCGGCCGCGGCAACCTGCCGCACCTGCTCGACCGGGCTCGCGCGCAGGAAGAAGCCGACGTCGTAGGCGCCGCCGAGCACGAGCTCGCGCGCCTCGTCGTCGGTGCGCGAGTAGCCCAGGCCGCGCAGGTGGCTGATGTCGTCCTCGGTCAGCCCGAGCGGGCCCTTCAGGACGAGCGCCTCGAGCACCGCGGTGTCGAGCGTGCGGTAGGCCTCGGGCATCCCGGGCAGGGCGGCGTCCGCGATGGCCTGGTCGCGCAGCGTGCAGCGGAAGGCGCGCTTGAAGTGCGCGTCGAGGTAGCCGAACTGCAGCGGCCCGGAGCCCGCCGGCGGGCGCAGGTCCTCCGGCGCGATCTCCTCGAGCGTGAAGTCGCGGCGCAGCAGCGCGGCCAGCGCCTCCTGGCGCGCCGGGTCGCCGGCCAGGCCCCGCACGAGGCGATGCGTCGGCAGGACGGTCAGCCCCGGGTCCTGCAGGGCCACGAGGCACATGAGCACCCAGCGGTGCTCGCCCTCGCCGCCGATCTCGTCGGCGTAGACGCGCGCCGTCTCGTAGCGATGGTGGCCGTCGGCGATCAGCAGCTCGGTGGCCGCCAGCGCGTCGGTGACCGCCGCGAGCGCGGCCGGGTCGGCGACGCGCCACAGCCGGAGGGTCGTCCCCTCCGCGTCGGTGGCCGCCCCGAACGGCGCGCCGGCCGTGGCCGGCTCGACCGCCGCCCACGCCGCGCCGGCGGGGTCGTCGTAGAGCGAGAAGATCGGCGACAGGTTGGCCCGCGTCGCGCGCGTGAGGCGCAGCCGGTCCTCCTTCGGGCCGGGGTGCGTGCGCTCGTGCGGGCGGATGCGCCCCGGGCCGTAGTCCTCGACGCGCACGCGCGCGAAGAGCCCGCGGCGCGAGGACGCCGGACCGCCGGCGGGCGCCGTGTCCTGCCGGAGCGCCCACACGGCGGGCGCGTCGTCGCGCACCAGCGCGCCGTCGGCCTGCCAGGCGGTCAAGAGCTCGGCCGCATGGGCGTACGGGTCGCCGCCGTCCGGCGCCTCGGGCAGGTCGACGCGCACGGCGTTGTACGGCGAGCGGGCCGCGAGCGCGGCCCGCTGCTCGGGGTCGATGACGTCGTAGGGCGGCGCGAGCACCGCGTCGAAGCCCCCGACCACGCCGAGGTCGTAGTGCAGGGCGCGGAGGGGCCGGACGTCCGCCATCGGCGGCGGACGCTATCAGCGCCGGCGCGCGCCGAAGTCCGTGACGTAGGTGGCGCCGGCGGCGCCGTCCGGCGTGCCAGTGGCGACGCCGAGGCCGATGTCGCGCAGGTCGCCGTTGAGGATGTTGGCCCGGTGCGGGGCCGAGGCCATCCACAGGCGCACGATCTCCGCGGGCGTCGCCGTGCTCCCGGCGCCGCAGGCGATGTTCTCGGCCAGCGCCCACGAGCGCGCGCCGCGGGCGTAGGCGGTGTGCTGGATGCGGCCGACCATCGTCGAGCCGCCCGGGGAGGTGTGGTCGAAGAAGCCCTGGCGGACCATCTGCCGCGCGAAGCGGGTCGCCGCGGCGCCCAGCGCCCGGTCGGCGCGCAGCGCGGGGAGGTGGTGGCGGGCGCGCTGGGCGTTGAGCAGGCACAGGGTCGCGCTGCGGACGCGCGGGGCGTTGCGGGCGGTCGGCACGCTGCCCGCGCCGGCGCAGGCGGGCCGCTGCCGGGCTGATGCGGGGGTGGCGGGGAGGGCGAGGGCCAGGGCGGTGAGGGTGGTGATCGTGGCGGTCAGCGCGGGCATGTGGCGGCAGTTCATGGGCGCGATCTGTCGGGGGCGGAGGTCTGGACGGACGGCCCGGGGGACCGCCCGTGGCCCAGTAGTCGGCAGGCCGCGACCGAACTTGCGTCCAGGTGGCTCAAGCGGACGATCGGCGGGGCGAAGGGGGCGGCGAGGCCCCGCCGGCCCCTCGAGGCTGTCTCAGAACCTTGGCCGCGTCGGGTCCTGAGACAACCTCTTTAGAGTGTCCGGGGCCACGGGGCGTAGCTCAGCCTGGTAGAGCGCCGCGTTTGGGACGCGGAGGTCGCCGGTTCAAGTCCGGCCGCCCCGACTGCCGGCCCGCGCGGCCGCTGCGTGTCCGTCAGCCGGCGGGCGGGCCGGCCGCGGGGCCGAACGCGGCCAGGCAGGCGGTGTCGCTCGCGTCCTCGGGCGAGCGCCACCAGTCCCCGGCGACCGTCGCCGGCCCCATCGGTGAGGCGAGCGTGCAGGGCTCGGGCGTGTGGCCGAGCCCCGAGGCGTGCCCGAGCTCGTGCAGGATCGTCGTCTCGAGGTCGATCTGGCGGTCGTCCGGATGGGCCGGGCCGAACTGCCAGCGGGGGTTGGGGTTCACCGCGATGTCGCGATCGGAGACCTTCCGCAGGCCGGTGGCGGCCGGCAGCGTCGTGCACTGCAGGCGCAGCACGCTGCCTGCGACGACGTGCGCCTCGATCCGCGCGACGCGGATCCAGCGGTGGCGGAACACGGGCCGCCCGTCGCGGCGCACGGTGCGCCCGTGGCGGCGCAGCGTCGCGTAGACCACCTTGCCGTGGCGGCGGACGACGCGGCCGTGCGCGCGCAGCGGCACCCGCCGGCGCACGCGGATGATCTGCAGCGTCGGGACCGCCGAGGTGACCGTGACCGGGACCTGCGCGCAGTCGGGCCTGGCCGGGACCGGCGTCATGATCGTGAAGTCGTGGCGGCGGTACTGGGCCCCGACCTGCTCGACGGCGTCCGGGCCGCCGCCCAGCTCGGAGCTGAAGGCGATGACGTCGAGCCCGTCCGAGGGGTCCACGCCGGCGCTGGTGAAGCCGGCGAAGCTGTCGCCCCAGCGGGCCAGGCTGCGCCGCACCACCGAGATCCAGCGCGCGGCGTCATAGCCCGGCGGGACGGCCGGGTCGACCAGGAAGGCCGTGCCGCCGGCCGGGCCGAGCGCGGGGTACAGCGGCGCGGTGCTGTCGGCGGGCGGGATGGGCGCGTCCGCGCGCGCGACGACCGGCGCGGCCGCCGGCAGCACAACGGTGACCAGCAGGCTGGCCGTCCGGCGGCGGAGACGGGAGTCGCGCATGGAGGCTCGGAGGCCCGGGCGCGTCGTGCGCCCGCGCAGGATCCAGCATGGCGTGCGCGGCGCGGCGTGTCCAAGGGGAGGGTCGCGTGCGAACGGCTACGCCGCGCGGCTGATCGGCGTGGCCTGCGCGAGCGTCGCGGTCACGACGATCCGCTTGGCGGCCGAGTACAGCGGGTGGCAGGCGGTGAGGACGATCCGCTGGCCGGCGACCGGCCTGAGGACGCTCGTGGTCTGCGGCGACACGATCTGCGTGCGCTGCACGCGGTAGGTGAAGCGCCCGTAGGGCATGCGGGCGATGATGCGGTCGCCCTTGCGCAGCTCGTCGAGCTTGCGGAACGGCGCGGCGTAGGTGGTGCGGTGCCCGGCGACGCCGAAGGTGCCGGTCTGCCCGGGCAGCGCGGTGCCGTCGTAGTGGCCGGGGCCGCGGCTGAGGTCGCCGGCCTGCGTCCCCTGCAGCACCACGAGCTTCTTGCCGATCGCGGGGATCGTCAGCTGCCCGACGGGGTCGCCGTCGTGCGCGCGCGCGCCGAGGCGCCGGGCGGCGCGCGCCATCGCGA
>JAICJK010000019.1 GCA_025928415.1 Solirubrobacteraceae bacterium
CGCTCAGCCGCCGCCGGTGCAGGTGCGCGCGTCTGGCCACGGAGGCCGGGACGGTCAGCGTGACCCGCACGCCGGCCGGGCTCCTGACGAGCACGTCGAGCCCGTGGCGCAGATGGCCGAGGCTGAGACGCGAGCCCAGGGAGAGGTGCAGGACGGCGAGATCCTTGTTGGGCGCCTTGAACGTCTTCGGTGCAGGATCGACAGGCGGCGTGGCCGGCGTCGTCGCGGTGGTGGCCGTCGGCGGGTCGGGCGGGCCGTCCACGGTGGGCGGCGGCGGAGTGGTCTGCGTCGAGGGCGTGGTCTGGGTCGGCGTCGTGACCGGCGGGCCGACCACGACGGGCGGGTTGGGCGGCACGGGCGCGGTGACGACCACGTTGGCCGTCTTCGGCGTCGACCCGCCGGTGTTCGTCGCGGTCAGCGTGACCTTGTAGGTCCCGGGCGCGGCGTACGTGTGGATCGGCGCCTGCTGCGTGCTCGTCGCGCCATCGCCGAAGCTCCACTTCCACGACGTGACCTGCGGGATCGCCGTGGAGATGTCCTCGAAGGCGACGGCCAGCGTGGAGGGGTCCTGCGTGGCCTCGAAGTCGGTCGACGGCGGCGTGGGCGGCGGCGGTGGGGGCGGCGGCGGGGGCGCCGAGCCGTTGTGGCACGTCGCGGTGCCCGAGTCGCTGGCGCCGGAGCCGACGAACCGCCAGTCCGCGGAGTCCGCGTGCAGGGTCATCTTCAGCAGGCCCGACCCGTGCGCGTCGTCGCCGCCCGTGCCGACGACGACCTCACGCGGCCCGTTGGGGTCCGCCGACCCGTTGGGCGCGCGGCGGACCGGGGCCGTGTAGTGGTGGATGTGGCCGGTGAGGACGAAGTCGACGCCCGCGTTGTAGAAGTCCTGCCACATGTCCGCCTCTTTGGCGGCGCTGGTCAGCGGGTGGTGCCAGTAGGCGAGGATGCAGGGCTGCTTGTTGAGCGCCAGGTCGTTGCGCAGCCAGGTCTCCTGCGGGGAGCCGGAGGCACAGCTCACCGGGCTGCAGGCGTCGCTGGAGTTCAGCGAGATCAGATGCCAGGTCCCGATGTTGTACGAGTACCAGCCGTTGCGCCCGCCCGTCTCGATGCCCTTGGAGGCGAAGTAGTCGAAGTAGCCCGAGGCGTTCGCGACGTTGTACTCGTGGTTGCCCGGCGCGGGCTTGAGCACGTTGGCCAGCCGGCCCCACGTGGGGTCGAAGTACTGCTGCAGGTTGGACAGCGTCGCGTTCTGGTACTGCTCGTCGCCGAGCGCCAGCAGCGCCGCGAGGCCCTCGGGCGAGCCCTCCTGGGCCAGGGCCAGGTTCGACGTGTAGAGCTGGCTGCACTTGCCGGGATCGGGGCTCCCGGGCTGCTGGCAGGCGATGTCGCCCGCGGCCATGATCACCGGGTCCGCCGAGGCCGGCGGCACGCCGGCCGTCAGCGCGAGCACGAGCGCCAGCGCGGCCGGGAGGCCGAGGCGGCGCGCGAGGGACTTCGGGCCGGGCAACCGGGCGTCCATGTCACTCCAAACGCCCGGGCGTACCCCGTTCTCACGGTTCGCGGAGTGACGCCCGCGGCGGCGGGGGCGGGCCCTACGCGTTGCGCGGCGCCCCGAGGATCTCCAGGCCGTAGCGCGCGGCGGCCGCTCCGAGCGCCGCCGGGTCGGGCATCGCGATGCCCTGGGGCGGCAGGACGGGGCCGTCGGCCGGGACCGACATCTCCATCAGGAACTCGTCGAAGCCCCCGGGCTGCGTCGCGAGCACGAACGCCGCGTCGTCCGGGCCCTCGACCGTGAAGCGGTGAGGGATGTCGCGCGGGCCGAAGACGAACGACCCCGCGGGCGCGTCGATCTCCTCGTCGCCGACCTCGAAGGTCAGCCGCCCGGAGAGGATGTAGAACCACTCGTCGTCACGTCTGTGCACGTGCAGCGGGGAGCCGCTGCCCGGCCGGCAGAGCTGCTGGATCACGCTCGTGCTGCCGCCGGTCATAGCCGACGAGGCCTTGATCGTCGCGAGCTGGCCGAGGAACCAGCGGTGCTCGCCCTCCCCGGCGTTCAGCGCGATGGGCGGGATGGACGACGGGGCTCCGGTGGACATGCGGCAACCATGGCCCGGCCATCACGGTCGCGTCAAGTCGGCACCGGTCACGGCCCAGCGGCGCGAGGTCAGCGCGCGCCGGGGGCCGCCAGCCCGCGCTCGACGAGCGCGCCGAGCGTGAGCCAGTTCTCACGCGCGGCGGTCGCCGAGCCGGCGGCGTCGCCCGCCTCGGCGCGGTCGGTGATCGCCTCGTGCTGGGCGACCGACCGCCGCCCGGGCAACGCGCCGGTTCGCAGCACCTCGAGGCGGCGCAGGCGGGGCACGAGCCGGCCGAGCACGCGCGGCACCTCGGCGTTGTCGCAGCGGTCGACGAAGATCGCGTGGAAGCGGTCGTCGGCCGCATAGGCGCGGTGCGCCTCGCCGGCCTGCAGCGCGCCGTGGTAGGCGGCGTTGGCGCGCCGCAGGGCCTGGATGTCGTCCCGCTCGAGGCGCGGCACCGCGAGCTCGGTCGCGAGGGCGTGGACGGAGGCCGCGATGCCGAAGACGTCCCGGGCGTCGCGTTGCGCCAGCGCGCTCACGCGGGTGAAGCGCTGCGGCGCGAGCTCCACGAGGCCCTCCTCCTCCAGCCGGATCAGCGCCTCGCGGATCGGCGTGCGGCTCAGCCCGAGCCAGCGGCAGAGCTGGGCGTCGTGCAGACGCTCCCCCGGGGCCAGCGTGCCGGACACGATCGCGCTGCACAGCGTGGCGTACGCGCTGTCCCGGAGCAGGTGCCGCTCGACCGCGTCTTGTCGATCAGGCACTGGCATCTGACATCCCAGTAGACCAGCCGCGCGAGCGCCGTTGCAACCCGGAATGACCGCGTGTAGACCGTTCGGCAGGCCGTTGAACCGCAACGCTCGGGAGGCGTCGCAGACTGTGTGCCTGGCGATCCCTGGACGGGTCATCGAGGTCGTCGACGAGGACAACCGCCTCGCCGAGGTCGAGGTCGCCGGGGTGCGGCGCACCGTCAACATCGGCCTGCTGGACGTCGACGGCGACGGCAGCGGCGGCGTGGGCCCGGGCGACTGGGTGCTGATCCACGTGGGCTTCGCGATCTCGCAGGTCGACGAGGCCGAGGCCGCGGCGACGCTCGCGCTGATCCAGGGCATGGGCGCCGAGTACGAGCAGGAGCTGGCCGAGCTGAAGGCGAGCGTGATCGAGTGAGCTGCGACGGCGGCCACTGCGTGACGTGCTGCGACGAGGCGCTGCCGGTGCGGGTGGTGCGCGTCGCGCCGGAGCGCGGCCTGGCGCTGTGCGAGGGCGGCGACGGCGCGCGCACGACGGTCGAGACGGCGCTCGTCGAGCCGGTCGCGCCCGGCGACGTGCTGCTCGTGCACGCGGGCACCGCGATCGCCCACGCCGCGCCGGAGGGTGCGGCCGCATGAGGTTCGTCGACGAGTTCCGCGAGGCCGAGCTGGGGCGCACGCTCGCGCGCGAGATCCTGGCCGCCGTCGAGCCGGGCCGCCACTACAAGCTCATGGAGGTCTGCGGCGGCCACACCCACTCGATCTACAAGTACGGGATCAACGACCTGCTGCCGGAGAACGTCGAGCTGGTCCACGGGCCCGGCTGCCCGGTGTGCGTCATCCCGATGGGCCGCGTGGACGACGCGATCGCCATCGCGCACGAGGACGGGGTGGTCTTCACCTGCTTCGGCGACATGATGCGCGTCCCCGGGTCGAACGGGACGCTGCAGGAGGCCAAGGCCGCGGGCGCCGACGTGCGGATGGTCTACTCGCCGCTCGACGCGCTGCGGATCGCCAAGCAGCACCCGGAGCGCGAGGTCGTGTTCTTCGCGATCGGCTTCGAGACGACGGCGCCGTCGACGGCGCTGACGCTGCGGCGGGCGCGCGCCGAGGGCGTGGAGAACTTCTCGGTCTTCTGCAACCACGTGAACATCGTCCCGCCGCTGCGGGCGCTGATGGACTCGCCGGACCTGCGCCTGGACGGCTTCCTCGGCCCGGGCCACGTGTCGACGGTCGTGGGCGCGCGGCCGCTGGAGTTCATCCCGGCGCAGTACGGCAAGCCGGTCGTCGTGTCGGGCTTCGAGCCCGTCGACATCCTGCAGTCGGTGCTGATGCTGCTGCGCCAGCTCGCCGAGGGCCGGTGCGAGGTCGAGAACCAGTACACGCGCGTCGTCCCCTACGAGGGCAACCTGCGGGCGCTGGAGGTCATGGCCGAGGTCTTCGAGCTGCGCCCGCACTTCGAGTGGCGCGGCCTGGGCTTCATCTCGCACTCCGGCCTGAAGCTGTCGGCCGCCTACGCCGAGCACGACGCCGAGCTGCGCCACCACGTGCCGGGAGTGCGCGTGGCCGACCCGAAGGCGTGCCAGTGCGGCGAGGTCCTCAAGGGCGTCATCAAGCCCTACGAGTGCAAGGTCTTCGGGAGCGCGTGCACGCCGGAGCGGCCGATCGGGACGTGCATGGTCTCCAGCGAGGGCGCCTGCGCCGCGTACTACAACTACGGAAGGTTCGCTCGGGAACGGGAGGTCGTCTAGGTGGCGTCGCCCGCACGTTCGAGCTTGCGAGGACGGGAGGCCGAAACCCGTTCCCCTTCCCGTGAGGAGACCGTCCTCGGCATCATCGCCACCGCGCGCGCCAAGCGCCCGAAGTTCCGCGACGAGCGCATCACGATGGCCCACGGCGCCGGCGGCAAGGCCACGGCCGGGCTGATCGAGGGGCTGCTCGTCCCGGCGTTCGCCTCGCCCGCCCTCGACGTGCTGGGCGACGCCGGCGTGCTGACCGTCGACGGCACCGGCCTCGCGCTGACCACCGACGCCTTCGTCGTCACCCCGCTGCGCTTCCCCGGCGGGTCGATCGGCGAGCTGGCGGTCAACGGGACGGTCAACGACCTGGCGATGGCCGGCGCGCGGCCGCAGGCGCTCAGCCTGTCGCTGATCCTCGAGGAGGGCCTCGAGGCGGAGGTCCTGCGCGCGGAGGTCGAGGCGATCGCGGGCGCGGCGCGGGACGCCGGCGTGGCGATCGTCACCGGCGATACGAAGGTCGTCGAGCGCGGTCACGCCGACCAGATGTACGTGACCACGGCGGGGGTGGGTCGCGTGGACGCCCGCGCGTCGCTGTCCCCGGCCGCGCTGCGCCCCGGCGACCACCTGCTGCTGTCCGGCCCGGTCGGCCGCCACGGCACCGCGATCATGCTGGCCCGCGGCGAGTTCGAGCTCGGCGCCGAGGTGGCGTCGGACACGCGATCGCTGTGGCCCGCCGCCGACGCGCTGCTGGACGCCGCCGGCCCCGGCCTGCGCTGCCTGCGCGACGCCACGCGCGGCGGCGTCGCCTCGGCCCTCAACGAGCTGGCGCGCGCCTCGGGCGTCGCGATGCTCGTGCGCGAGGAGGCCGTCCCGGTCGACGCCGTGGTCGCCGGCGCCGCGGAGATCCTGGGCATCGACCCGATGCAGGTCGCCAACGAGGGCGTCCTGGTCGCCGCGGTCGCCCCGCAGCACGCGGACGCCGCCCTGGCCGCGCTGCGCGGGGCGCCGGGCTGCGCGGACGCGGCGGTGGTCGGGGAGGTCCGCACCGACCCCGCCGGGCTGGTGATCGTCGAGACCGCGTTCGGCGGCAAGCGGGTGATGGACCAGCTCGTCGGCGACCCGCTGCCGAGGATCTGCTGAGGCCGCCGTGCACGAGCTCTCGATCGCCTCCGCCATCGTCGCGATCGCCGATCGCCACGCCGGCGAGCGGCGGGTGACGCGGGTCGAGGTGCGCGTGGGACACCTGCGCCAGGTGGTCCCGTCCGCGCTCGAGTTCGCGTGGGGGCTGGTGACCGAGGGCACGGCGCTCGACGGCGCGGAGCTGGCGCTGGAGGTGGTCCCGGCGGCCGGCCGGTGCCGCGCGTGCGCGGCGGAGAGCGTGCTCGAGAGCTTCCCGCTGGCGTGCGGGCGCTGCGGCGCCTTCGACCTGGAGCTGCTGGCCGGCGAGGAGCTGCAGGTCGACTCGCTGGAGCTCGAAGAGGACACGTTGACGACGACCGAAGGGACGCACCATGGCGACTGAGGCTGCGACGGGCGTGGAGGAGGTCCACATCCTGTGGATCTCGGAGGGCATGAGCTGCGACGGGGACTCCGTCTCGGTGACCGCCGCCGGGCAGCCGGGCATCGAGGACGTGCTGCTCGGCGCGATCCCCGGGATCCCGAAGGTCCACCTGCACAACAAGGTGCTCTCGCCCACGCTCGGCGGCGAGGAGTTCCTGCTGCCCTTCCGCCAGGCGGCGGCCGACCAGCTCGGCGCGCCGTTCGTCCTGGTCATCGAGGGCTCGATCCCCAACGAGAAGATCAACGGGGACGGCTACTGGTCGTCGTTCGGCAACGACGAGGCGACGGGCGAGCCCCTGACGATGGACTGGTGGCTGGACCGCCTGGCCCCGAAGGCCTGGGGCGTGGTGGCGGTCGGCACCTGCGCCACCTACGGCGGCATCCACGCGATGGCGGGCAACCCGACCGGGTGCATGGGCCTGGCCGACTACCTGGGCTGGGGCTTCCGGTCGGCGGGCGGGCTGCCGATCGTCAACGTCCCCGGCTGCCCGGTGCAGCCCGAGAACTTCATGGAGACGCTCGTGTGGCTGCTCTACCAGGCGGCGGGCCTGGCGCCGACGATCCCGCTCGACGAGCAGCTCCGGCCGCAGTGGCTGTTCGGCAAGACCGTGCACGAGGGCTGCGACCGCGCGGGGTACTACGAGCAGGGCGACTTCGCCAAGGACTACAACTCGCCCAAGTGCCAGGTGAAGATCGGGTGCTGGGGCCCGGTGGTGAACTGCAACGTGCCCAAGCGCGGGTGGATGGCCGGCATCGGCGGCTGCCCCAACGTCGGCGGCATCTGCATCGGGTGCACGATGCCCGGCTTCCCGGACAAGTTCATGCCGTTCATGGACGCGCCCCCCGGCGGGATGGTGTCCTCGACGCTCAGCGGGATGTACGGGCCGATGGTGCGCAAGCTGCGCTCGATCACCAACAAGACCGTCAACAAGGAAACCACGTGGCGGCACAACCGCGACGAGCTCACCACGGGCTACGAGCCCCGGTGGGGTAACTAGAAAGGCGCCACCATGGCCATGCGCGAGAAGGTCAAGCCCGAGGCCGGCAAGGTCGTCGACATGTCGTGGGATCCGATCACCCGGATCGTCGGCAACCTCGGCATCTACACGAAGATCGACTTCGACAACCAGGAGGTCGTCTCGTGCAAGAGCACCTCCTCGATGTTCCGCGGCTACAGCGTGTTCATGAAGGGCAAGGACCCGCGGGACGCGCACTTCATCACCAGCCGGATCTGCGGGATCTGCGGTGACAACCACGCGGTCTGCTCGTGCTACGCGCAGCAGATGGCCTACGGGGTCAAGCCGCCTCCGCTGGGCGAGTGGATCGTCAACCTCGGCGAGGCGGCCGAGTACATCTTCGACCACATCATCTTCCAGGACAACCTGGTGTTCGTGGACTTCTGCGAGCAGATGGTCAAGGACACCAACCCGACCGTCTGGGCCAAGGCCGAGAAGGCCGACGCGCCGCACGCGGCCATCCACGGCTACCGGACCGTGGGCGACATCATGCGCTCCTACAACCCGTTCACCGGGGAGACCTACCGCGAGGCGCTGCACATGAGCCGCATCGGGCGGGAGATGATCTGCCTGATGGAGGGGCGCCACGTGCACCCGTCGACGGTCTACCCCGGCGGCGTCGGCACGCAGCCCACGCCCACGCTGTTCACCGACTACCTCAGCCGGCTGCTGCGGTGCTTCGACTTCATCAAGAAGGCCGTGGCGATGAACGACGACGTCTTCGACTTCTTCTACGAGGCGATGCCGGGCTACGAGGAGGTCGGGCGGCGGCGCATCCTGCTCGGGTGCTGGGGGGCGTTCAACAACCCCGACCACGTCGACTACGACTACCGCAACATGAACGACTGGGGCAACGAGATGTTCGTCACCCCGGGGGTCGTGGTCGACGGCGAGCTGGTGACGACGAACCTGGTCGACATCAACCTGGGCATCCGGATCCTGCTCGGCTCGAGCTACTACGGCGACTGGGTCGGCGAGGAGACCTTCGTGCCCAAGGACCCGCTCGGCAACCCGGTCGACCAGCGCCACCCGTGGAACCAGACCACGATCCCCAAGCCGCAGAAGCGCGACCTCGACGGCGGCAACTACTCGTGGGTGATGAGCCCGCGCTGGTACGACAAGCGCACCGGCGACCACTTGGCGCTCGACACCGGCGGCGGGGCGCTGGCCCGCCTGTGGGCCACGGCCCTGGCCGGCAAGGTCGACACCCCGTACGTGAAGGCGACGGGGCACAGCGTGCTCATCAACCTGCCCAAGACCCCGGAGACCGAGGAGCAGACGCTCGAGTGGAAGGTCCCGCAGTGGTCCAACGCGATCGAGCGCGACCGCGCGCGGATCTACTTCGTCGCCTACGCGGCGGCGATGGCCCTGCACTTCCTGGACCGGGCCTTCGCTGAGGTCCGCGCGGGGCAGACCAAGGTCTTCGAGGACTTCGACGTCCCCGACGAGGCCATCGGCTGCGGCTTCCACGAGGCGGTGCGCGGCGTCCTGTCGCACCACCTGGTGATCCGCGACGGGAAGATCGCCAACTACCACCCGTACCCGCCGACCCCGTGGAACGGCAGCCCGACGGACTCCTACGGGACGCCGGGGCCCTACGAGGACGCGGTGATGGGCCAGCCGATCTTCGAGGAGCACGGGCCCGACGACTTCCGCGGCATCGACGTCATGCGCGCCGTCCGGTCCTTCGACCCGTGCCTGCCCTGCGGGGTCCACATGTACCTCGGCAAGGGCAAGACGATCCGCCAGGTCCACTCGCCCATGTTCGGCGAGCATGGCTGAGACGGCCGTCACCCCTGAGACGGCCGTCACCCTGGACGACCGCGCCGTGCGCGAGCGCGTCGCGGTCGTCGAGCGCCTGCTGGAGGAGGTCGACGGCTTCGCCGAGCCCGCCGCCCGCGAGACGGCGACGGAGCTGGCCGCCGCCCTGCTCGACCTCTACGGCGAGGGGCTGGCGCGCGTCGTCGGCCACGTCGCCGAGCGCGACGACGGCACCCTGGCGCAGGCGCTGGCCGGCGACGAGCTCGTCGCCCACCTGCTGCTATTGCACGGGCTGCATCCCGTGCCGCTCGAGCAGCGGGTGCGCGGGGCGCTCGAGGAGGTGGAGCCCTACCTGGCCTCGCACGGCGGCGCCGTCGAGCTCGTCGGCGTCGAGGACGGCGTCGTGCGGCTGCGACTGCGGGGAAGCTGCGACGGCTGCCCGTCCTCCGCGGTGACGCTGAAGCTCGCGATCGAGGACGCGATCCACCAGGCCGCCCCGGACGTGGAGGCCATCGAGGCCGAGGGGGCGGTCGAGGTTCCGCCGCCCGCCGACCTGCTGCAGCTCGAGGTGACGCCGGCGGCGCGGGCGGGCGCGGATGGGCACCGGCGCGCGTGGGCGGCCGCCGACGGCCTCCCCGAGCTGCTCGACGGCGAGACCGCCCTGGAGGACGTGGCGGGCGAGCCCGTGCTGTTCTGCCGCCTCGAGCGGCGGACCTACGCCTACCGCTCGCGCTGCCCGCGGTGCGATGCGTCCCTCGGCGACGGCGCGCTGAGCGGCACCCAGCTCACCTGCGCGGGGTGCGGCGAGCGCTTCGACGTGCGCCGCGCCGGGCGCGGGCTCGACCACGCGGCGCTGCACCTCGAGCCCGTGCCGCTGCTCGTCAACGGCGACGGGACGGTCAAGGTCGCCCTCGGGACGGCGGCCTGAGGACGATGGCGGCCGGGACGCAGAGCCCGGGGGCGTCGCGCCTGCAGCGCCTGGCGCGGCGCTCGACCGGCGGGCGCGAGGCGGCGCTCGAGCGCTGCGAGATGTGCAGCGCGCCGATCGCGCCCGAGCACCGCCACCTGCTCGACGTCGACGCGCGCGAGCTGCTGTGCGTGTGCCGGGCCTGCGCGATCCTCTTCGACCGCCCGGCCGCGGCCGACGGCCACCGGCGGCTGGTGGGCGACCGGCGGCTGGTGCTCGGCGACTTCGCCCTGACCGACCTGGCGTGGGAGGAGCTGCGGCTGCCGGTCGACATCGCCTTCTTCTTCCACAGCAGCCCCGAGCAGCGCGTCATGGCCTACTACCCCGGGCCCATGGGCGCGACGGAGTCGCTGCTGGCCCTGGAGGCGTGGCGCGAGCTCGAGCGGGCCAACCCGGTGCTGGCGAGCCTGCAGCCCGACATCGAGGCGCTGCTCGTCGACCGGGCCCTCGGCGCCCGCCGGCAGTGGATCGTGCCGATCGACGAGTGCTTCCGGCTCGTCGGCGTCATCCGCACGCACTGGACGGGGCTCACCGGCGGCAGGGACGTCTGGCAGGAGATCGGGCGGTTCTTCGACGAGCTCGACCGGCGCTCGCGACCGGCCGGCGCTCGCGACGGCCGCGCAGCGACGGCCGCGCCCTCGCGCACGGCGGAAGGGAGCTGAGGATGGCGGACATCAAGGTCGGGAAGGCGGAGGTCAAGCCGGACACCCCGAGCCACGTCAAGGGCAACAAGGAGGGCAACGCGAAGGGCAACTACGACCACCAGAAGGGCCATCTGCCCGACGGCCGCTCCACGGCCGAGCGCTCGACCGGGATCAACCCGAAGGGCGCGAGCCCGATCGACCCGTCGATGCCGAACCTCTCCCCGGGCTAGCCACGGGCGCCGGCATGGCCACCCCGGCATCGCCCATCGCCACCGCCGCCCCGCCGGAGCTCGCCTTCAGCGTGCTCGATGCCGCCCGCGTGCCGTTCTCCGCGGCGCCCACGCTGGCCTTCTCGCTGCAGATCGAGAGCCTCGGCGGCCAGGCCATCCGGTCGATCCTGCTCGACGCGCAGATCCAGATCGGCGCCCGGCGGCGGGCCTACGACCCCGGCGAGCAGGAGGCGCTGTTCGAGCTGTTCGGGGCCACCAAGGACTGGGGCACGTCGCTGCGCACGCTGCTGTGGACCCGGACCACGCGGGTGGTCCCCCCGTTCACGCGCGACACCGTCGTGGACCTGCCGGTCGTCTGCAGCTACGACCTCGAGGTCGCGGCGTCGCGCTACTTCGACGCGCTGCAGGACGGCGAGGTGCCGCTCGAGTTCCTGTTCAGCGGCACGGTCTTCTACTCGGGCCCGGGCGGCGGCCTGCAGACCATCCGGATCTCGTGGGAGCAGGAGGCGGCCTACCGGCTCCCGGTGGCGGTGTGGAGGCAGACGATCGACGGGCACTTCCCGGGCACGGCGTGGCTGCGGCTGCAGCGCGACAGCTTCGAGCGCCTGCGGGCGTACCGGTCCCGCCACGCGCTGGCCACGTGGGAGGACGCGCTGGACGCGCTGCTCGGCGAAGGGGAGGCGGGCTGACGATGGACGACGTCCGGCGCATCGCCGACGCCGTGCTCTACGAGGGCTACCTCCTGTGGCCCTACCGCCGCTCGGCGCTGAAGAACCAGCGGCGCTGGACCTTCGGTGGCGTCTATCCCGAGGCCCACAGCCGCGGCCGCGAGGACGACCCGTGGACGATGCGCACGCAGTGCCTGCTCGAGGTCGACGCTTCCGACGCGCGGGTCGGCGTGGAGGTGCGCTTCCTGCACGTCGTGCAGCGCCAGGTGCAGCGGGCGGCGGCCGGCGGCGCCTGGGAGGCGGTGGACGAGCTGACCGTCGCGGGCGAGCGCCATCTGACCTGGGAGGAGGCGGTGGAGCGCGAGCTCGCGACCCGCGCCCTGTCGGTCGCCGACCTCGCCGGCGGCGTGCGCCTGCCGGTGGCGGTCGACGCGGGCCGCGAGCACGAGGACCTGCTGGAGGCCGGCGGGCGCCGGGCCGGCCGGATCACGCGCGCCTGGGAGGGCCTCACGGGGTCGATCGAGGTGTCCGGCGCGCCCGTGGTCGAGGGGGTCATCCGGCTGACCGTGGTGATCGCCAACACGACGCCGTGGGCCGGCGGTCCGCGCGAGGCCGTCCTCGGGCGGACCTTCTGCTCGACCCACACCGTGCTGCGCGCGAGCGGCGGGCGCTTCGTCTCGCAGACCGACCCGCCCGCCGCTCTGCGCGAGGCCGCCGGCGCCTGCTCCAACCAGGGCACGTGGCCCGTCCTCGTCGGGGCGCCGGGCGAGCGGGGGACGCTGCTGTCCTCGCCGATCATCCTGGAGGACCATCCGCGCATCGCCCCCGAGAGCCCCGGCGACCTGTTCGACGGCGGCGAGATCGACCAGATGCTGACGCTCAACATCCTGAGCATGACCGATGAGGAGCGGGCCGACATGCGGGACTGCGACCCGCGCGCACGCGAGATCCTCGAGCGCACGGAGGCGCTGTCGCCCGCGGAGATCATGCGCCTCAACGGGGCCGTCCGCGACTTCGGCGTGGTGCGCGGGCGATGAGCCCCGATCGCGGCTACTGGGAGGAGCTCGAGCGCCCCGCGCCGGACGCGGTGCTCGTGGACGGCGTCGAGCTGCGCTGCCGCAGTCGCGTGCGGCTGCGCCCGCGCGCCGGGGGCGACATCATGGACCTGGCGCTGGCCGGCCGCACGGCGGTCATCGAGGGGATCGACGCGGACCTCGACGGCCATGTCCAGCTCGCGGTCGTGGTCGCCGACGACCCCGGGCGCGACCTGGGCGAGCGCCGCCAGCCGGGGCACCGCTTCTTCTTCTCTCCCGACGAGGTCGAGCCGCTGGGCGACGAGACGGCCGAGAGCGGCTCGCCGGCCATGCGGATCCTGGTGGCGGGCATCGGCAACGCCTTCCTGGGCGACGACGGCTTCGGCGTCGCGCTGGCCGACCGACTCGCCCGGCGGCAGCTCGCGCCCGGGGTCGAGGTCGTCGACTACGGCATCCGCGGGATGGACCTCGCCTACGCGATGCTCGACGGCCTCGACGCCGTGGTGCTGCTCGACGCCGCGCCCCGCGGGCTGCGCCCGGGCACGCTGTCGGTCATCGAGCCCGACCTCGACGTCGAGGGACGGGGCTTCGACGCGCACGGGATGGACCCCGTGCAGGTGCTCGCGCTGGCGCGCAGCCTCGGCGGGCCGGGCCACGCGCTCCCGCGCACGCTGGTGGTGGCCTGCGAGCCGGAGACGGTCATGACCGGCGAGGAGGACGAGATCGTCGCGGCGCTGAGCGAGCCGGTCAGGGCGGCGCTCGACCCGGCGGCGGCGCTCGTCGAGGAGCTGCTGGACGAGTTGACCACACGACCCGAACCGGAGGCACGAACGTCATGAGGGACATCCGCATCAGCCCCACCGCGCAGCTGGCGGCGATCCTGGCCGTCGTGGCCGTGATCGGGCTGGCCATCGTGGCGCAGCTTCCCGAGCTGCAGCGCTACCTCAAGCTCCGATCGATGTAGGGGGACCGCCGCATGCACCGCGTGAAGGTCCGGGTCGCCGAGGGCGCCCTGGACGCCAACGACACCATCGCCCGCGCCAACCGCGCCGACTTCGACCGCGCCGGCGTGAGCGTCGTCAACCTCATGAGCGCGCCCGGCTCCGGCAAGACGTCGCTGCTCGAGCGCGTGCTGGCGCTCGGGCTCGGGGACCTGCGCGCCGGGATCCTGGAGGGCGACGTGCAGGGCAGCCTGGACGCCGACCGCCTGGCGCGCCTGCACGTGCCCGTCACCCAGCTCAACACCGGCGGCGGCTTCGGCGGGGAGTGCCACCTGGACGCGAACATGGTGCGCTCCGCGCTGGACGACATCCCGCTCGACGACCTCGATCTGCTGATCGTCGAGAACGTCGGCAACCTGGTCTGCCCGGCGGAGTTCCGCATCGGCGAGGACGCGCGGATCATGGTCGCGTCGGTCGCCGAAGGCGCGGACAAGCCGCTGAAGTACCCGC